>NZ_OMWD01000013.1 GCF_900314695.1 uncultured Methanobrevibacter sp.
AAATGCAAATATAACTATTCCTGTAATTGAACATATTGAGTATTTATATAGTTATTTTAATGGTAGTCTTCATAAAATTCGTAAATCATTGAAAAAAGAACATAACATTGAAATTTCACATCAAAGCATAGAAAACATTATTTTGAAGTCTGAATATGAAATTGAGCATAGAAATTGGACTTTTTCAGGATATTATTTATTTGATGCTCTTTGGGTTAAAAAGAATGGAAAATGGAAGTATCTTTTAGCTTTATTCGACTTAGAACTCAATACAATAGTGGCCAAAGAATTGGTCGAATCAGAGACAGTAGAAAACGTATATGACTTTTTGAATCAATCATTACGTAATCAAAAGAAAAAGAAGAATTGCATTATAACAGATTTAAAATCAGAGTATCGAGTAGCAATTGATAAATTACAAATAAAACAACAATTCTGTACATTTCACACAAAACAATTAATAAACAGAGAAATAAGGGACCATATTGACAAAAACAATGCTTCTGAAGAAGAAATTGAAATCATTCGCGATTATAAGAGTTTATTTTTGATATAATTGATGCAGATTCAATAAACGAAGCTAAAAAAATAAGGGATAAATTATTTTATATAAATTCAAATGTTCCATCAGTTATTCGTAAATTTCCATCGATTATTCGTAAATTAGTCTCCAAATTAATAATTCCCGAATTCAAAAAACTCACAAACCATCTCGCGGACTCAAAAATAGCAATAACATCCAATAAAATCGAAAATTGCTTCCTAAAAAACTTCCCAAAACACATAAAAAAATTATTTAAAATAGATAAAGGAATTTTAAAAAGATTCAATCTAAAATTAAAGTATTGGGATGAGGACAATGCGATTTACTAAAAATCACTTAAGTTATTGAAAGTGCTCTTTTGGATATTTAAGAAATAGTTAAATATTTTGATATCTAATGTATTATGTAATGATACAACTATTTTTCCCTAAAATTCAACACATCAGTTTTTTGTGAAAAATATTGCATTTATAATATAAATTAATGAAATCTAAATATTTCAGAGTTTTTCAAGTTATTGGAGATTATAATTGGTGAAACATATGGTTAAAGTATCAGTAATAATGCCAGTATATAATTGTGGGGATTTTTTAAATGAATCAGTTGAGTCTATTTTGAACCAAACTTTATCAGACTTAGAATTAATATGTGTTGATGATGGGTCAACGGATAATTCTCTTGAAATTTTAAGAGAATATGAAAGTCAGGACTCAAGAGTTAAAATATTTGCTTTAAATCATATAGGTGGTGGTGATGCCCGTAATTTCGCCCTAAAACAAGTTTGCGGCGAATATCTCTATTTCATAGATGCTGATGATGTTTTAGATTTGAATGCTTTTGAAGATTTTTATTCAATTGCAAAATCCAAAAATCTTGATTTTTTAATTTTTAAAGCGAAAAAGCATGACGTTAAAACAGGAAAATATTTTGAAACCGATTATTATAATATGATGAATCTTTCAAACTTCGTTAAGGATGAAGTTTTTAAATTTGATGACATCGGCAAGTTGATATTTAGCATTAATGTAACTCCCTGGTGTAAATTTTACAATACTCAGTTCATATTAAATAGTGATGCCAAATTCAAAGAAAACTCCAAATTCCATGATAATAAATTTTTCTGGGAAATACTTTTTCAAGCTGAAAGAATATTCTTTTTGGATAAATTTTATTATACTCAAAATATTCACTCAGACTCTTTAATCGAATCAGGTGGAAAAAGCCATATTGATGCAATTCCTGTAAGTAATGATACTATAGATGTATTCATTAAATATAATCAGTTCGACAAATTTAAAGTAAATCTATTTAACAGTAAAGTCTATCATACTATTCGAAGATATGATGAAATTCGAGGTGAATTTAAAGAGTTGTACTTCACTGAATTGAAAAAAGATTTTAAATTATTGAAATGCTCCGATTTTAGAAATAATCTATATTCTGGTAATAAATTCCTTTTTGATTGTGTTTTAATTGCAAAAAATTATGAAGACTTTAATCATTTAAAAGAATTTTATGAAGTTTTTATAAATAATCATTTATCTTTGGTGGAAAAAATTGAAAAATATAAAGAATGGTATGGTTGTCTAGATGATGATTACAAACAACTGTTTTTTGATAATCCAAAGTCTATGAATATTTATAATTATTTGGTCTCGGTAATCGTCCCGACATATAACTCCGAATCATTTATAGAAAATACTTTTGATTCTTTATTAATGCAAACTATTGGCTTTGAAAAGTTGGAAGTGATTTTTGTTGACGATGCATCGGATGATAATACTCCTCAGATAATCGATGAGTTAGCTTTAAAGTATGAAAATGTAGTGTCTTTTCATTTGGATAAAAATAGTGGTGCTGGTGGAAAACCTAGGGATGTCGGTATGGATCATGCCACTGCCGATTATCTTATGTTTTTAGATTCTGATGATTTGTTTTTTGAAGATGCCTGTGAATTTTTGCATGATGAAATAACAACAGAAGACATTGACATTGTTAGCGGCACAATCACTAAGGACGGTGAAAACGTTAATCCTGGATTTTGGGAAAGTATTTTGACTGATCCTGAAGATAACTATCAAGTTAGATTGAATAAAATCAAGGAGATGGTAACTGACGATTTTAGCTTAAAAATCAACACTATTGATGATTACGAATCAGTGATTGCAAATTTCGGTTTTTCTTCCAAGATATATAGAAAATCATTCCTTTTAAATAATAACATATATTTCCCCCATTCAACTGTTGCGGAAGATTCTGTTTTTTTATTAAGTGCTTTACTAAATGCCAATGGCATTAAATTTATAAATAAACTTGTATATTATTATCCTCAAAGGATGGAAGATGGGAATGAGTCCATAAGTTATAAAATCACTAAAGAAAGCATGATAAATAGGTTAAATTCTTATTTTAAAATGTTTTTGATTTCCCTTGAAAAAAACAAATCCCGAATTTTTAAAAAATATCTGCTTTTTGGTAAACTGAATTATTTTATAAATTTCCACGTATTGCAATGTAATTTGTCTATAAGTGATTTATTGGATGTGTTAGTGCATGCAACACCTTTATTTAGATTATATGTGAATTATAATCCTAATTTAAATATTGGCACGGCAACATTATTTAAATATATTGCAAATAAAGATTATGAGAATGCATTAAAAGAAATTCATGGGGATGGGATAAAAAATCAAAAGGATATTAAAGTGACAGTTTCGGATAAATTTCCAAAGGATTCATTCGTCCCTAAATTTAACATATTTGTGTTGTCTCAGGAGTCCTGGGCAGAACAGATGGAATCAGAAAAGCCAGACTTACTTTTATTCAAAAGTCATGATGAGGATGAAGAAATTGTGAATTATTGTAATGACCATAATATTCAAGCTGTTCAATGGGATGAGGATTCTGGTAATTTAAATGATATTCTTGATTCAATCAACTTCAAATACATTCCCGATTTAAAACACTTGGTTTTATTTTATCGTTTAACTGATTTAAAAGAATTAAATGATATCACAAATCATTTTCACTCAATTACTTATCCTTTCAAACATCTGAAAATGATTACATGTGAAGAAAATCTCTTTTTAAGTAATACTATTCTTGAATCTGATTTAGCAAATCTTGATTTCAATGATGATTACTATTATTGCTTTGCTGATTTGGACTTTGAATTTGATGAGGGGGGTTTTGATAGGGATTATAAAAAATGCATTGATTTAAATAAAGAAACTGTCCATGCGGAAAACCAGTCTGATTAAGAACTTTAATCGGACTAATTTTAATTCTGTAAGTGGTGAGCAGATTCATGCACAGGTGGTTCGTCCAATGGAAAATGCTGAATTTGCATTTATGTTATAAAAATTCAAAGGTTTGATGTTTTTTTTTTTTGGTTTGGCATATAATTTCTGAAGGAACATTCGAATGAATATATATGTCTTTGTGTAGTTGATGCTTTTTGAAACATTTGTCTGTTTAAATTAGTTTGTGGTTAAAGTATACTTGATTGTGAGTTAAAAAGTAGTCATTTATTTGATTAATTCTTTAATTATTTTGATTCGAATTCAGTTTTGTCATATTTTTTTGATATTTGGCAGAAAATTTAATAATGTGTTTTATGAAAATTAATATTTAGAGTGATATATTTTTTCACTTATCGCATTAATTTGATGATATTGGTATTGTTGGTGTTTATCACAGTTATCATGGAATTTATTGTCCAATTTGTTGGGGTATTGGTGGATTTTTGGTGGTTAAAAGAGTGAATTTGTTGTGAATTGGGCTCCTGCTGAAGATTACCTCTTCCTCTACAATCTTTTAATATTTAATGATTTTTTTTTGAGTTGTACATTGTGGGGTAAACTTTGTAATGTATTTTTTGATAATTTCAGAGGAGTTAACACAGCATGTGGGATTATAAAACTTATTAATTTCTATCTAAATAACCTTTTGCCTTATCAGGAAATTGTATAGTGCACCAACACATCCAGATGCATTTCCAAAATGGCATTTTTCAATTGCGGGTTCACTTACTGCCTCATGGAATTTTACTGAATAGAAATCATGCACTTTGTCTTTTATCTCAGCTATTAAAATGTCCTGCGCTGAAATTCCGCCGCCGATGCAGAACTTTTCTGCGTCCAATACTGACTGTATGGTTACAATTCCTGCTGCAATTGTTTCGCCATAATCTCTCACCACTTCTTTGGCAGTTTCATCATCCTCATTATACTTTTCAAAGAGTTCATGGCTGTCGATGGCACATTTTTTATCATTATATGCATCGGTTAGATTTTTGTGGCCTCCGATTTTGCCGAACCTCTTTTCGTTATTTGGATTTTTAAAATCTGTAAGAATGCTTGAAAACTCCCCTGCAGTTTCACTGCTTCCCCGGTATAGTGCTCCATTTATAATTATTCCACCGGCTATTTCAGTTCCAAGTCCGATAACCACTCCATTTTTCACATCCGACAGGTTTCCCATCCAAAGTTCAGCCAATGCAGCGCATTTCCCGTCATTTTCAATCCACACAGGTTTTCTGTATTTCTCTTCCAATATGGATTTTAAAGGCATGTCGCAAATCCAGTCAAATGTTGCTACCTTGTTAACTATTCCATGCTCAGCATTAATTTTCCCCGGAAAAGACACTGCAATGCCAGCTATCTGATTTAAGTGGGGGCGGATAATTTCATCAAATGATTCAAATAACTTTTCAGCTTCTCTTCTGGTTTTTATTTCATTAATTTTAATTGTTTTGGCATTTTTATCGGTTAATGTGTATTTTATGGCGGTTCCGCCGACATCAATTGCCAAATATTTTTCACAGCACATAAATCAAATTCACTCCTTTCGGGTGGTGTTGTTAAATAATGATTTGTTTTTGGAGTTATAAAAGCTATCAAAGTTTGCTTTTTGATGTTTCATTTTCTTAAATTGAACTAATGAAAATTGGTGAGATTCGCCTTGGTGGTCTTGGCAAAATTATATGTTAATCATGTCCAAAAATTTGGATGTATGTATGTTATTGTTTACATTTAACTGAAATTGTAATCATATTAAATTAATGTGTTGACCAATAATCTGTGAACTTACCTAAAATCTACTGAATTATTGATTGGTTTTTGCAGTAACTGCTATTGTTTTTTCTTTGGAATTTTTATGATAATTGATGTGGTAGTGAATTGTCTGTAAGTTTTTGGTTAATTTTATGTTAAATATGGTTAAACATGTATGGTTTTGATAAAAAACCTAGTTTTTAAATAGGAATATTTTTTTAAGCAATCAACCATATTTTTAATTGAATAAAAATATGGGGAAAATCAAAATGAATGAGAAACTTGAAAAGCAATTTAAAAAGAGGCTCAATGATATTGTGCATATCGAGTTTAAAACAGTTCAAAAAATAAAAGAGCTTCGAAATAAAACATTTGATGAAATTAATACATATTTTAAGAATATGGGTATATTTCCGCAAATCAATCATAAGATAATAAGGCAATGCAGTGCTTTTGATAGGAGAACCGAAATTAAAAAGCATAATTATATGATTAGTTTGTTTATTGACTTTTCCAGCAATGATTTTGAAATTGAAAAATATGGGTCAGAAAAGTTTAAGGTTAAAATTAAGGATTCTCTTTTAAAACCATTAGTTAAACAGGATTGTTTAACACCTCAGGTAATTTTCAAGTGGTTTGAACAAATTCTTGGATTGGAGTTTGATATCTGCAATAATCAGGCCATATTGGTTGAAGATAACATTTCACTAAATGTTGTACCATGCTTGGATTTTCAGGACACATCCCCGAGGCTCACTCTTGTGCCTTGCGATGATTTTTTTTGGAAAAAGTTGGAGTTAATGTATTATGATTCAATCGGCGGAAACATGAAAGTTCAAAAAAGAGTTACGGACAACATTCTTATATTGAAGCATTGGGTGCACTGTCAGAATTTTTATGATGAGGAATTGGATTATTTTTTAGAAAGTACAATCATTGATTATTATAATAATCGCAGTCCTAATGAATTTCTGTATGAGAATTTTAACATATCATTAAATGAGGTCTATAAGAAAAGGACTGAATTTATTGCAAATAAAACTAATGTTTTTGATGATGATTTATTTGTAACTAAGCTTAGAAAGTCTGTAGAAATGTCAAATCGCATGGTCAATCAATCGGGTGAGGAATCACTGAAATGTTTTGCCGAGATTTTTGGACAGTCTTAAAAATTATTTATTGGGCAGACTCAAGTTTCAACTTTTTTTTTTATTTTAATGTAATAAAATCGAAAATTGCTTCATAAAGAACTTCCCAAAACACATAAAAATTTATTTAAAACAGATAAATGAATTATAAAAAGATTCAATCTAAAACTAAAGTATGGAGATAAGGACAATGCGATTTTCCAAAAATCACTTAAGTTTTTGAAAGAGCATTAAAGGCAAAATCTGATAATTTTATTATACTTTAAATACAAAAGTTAAATTAATAATAATTAAAAATTCAAGGGTTATTATGAAAGCAATTATTTTAAATTCTGGAATGGGAACAAGATTGGGTGAGCTGACTCAAAACAATCCAAAATCATTGGTGAAATTAAATGAAAATGAAACTATATTCTCAAGAGCTATTTCAATCCTTTCTAATTTTGACATTGAGGAGTTTATCCTCACAACAGGCTATTTAAATGAAGTTTTAATCAATTATTGTGAAGAAAACTTTCCTAACACCAATTTCACTTTTGTTCACAATCCTGTTTATGATAAAACTAACTATATCAAATCTTTGGATTTTATAGATGATTTTGAAGATGATGTTCTCCTACTTCATGGGGATTTGGTTTTTGAGTTAAAAACCGCTGAAAAGATTATAAACTCTGATGAATCATGTGTGGTGGTGGACACCACCCTTGAAATTCCAAAAGATGATTTTAAAGCAAAAATTGAAAATAACCATATCAAATATATTGGGGTTGACTACTTTGAAGATGATGCGGTTTCCTGCCAGCCATTCTACAAATTAAAACCAAAAGACTGGCAAGCCTGGAAAGACAACATTCATGTCTTCTGCAATAACAACAAAACAGGTGTTTATGCAGAAAATGCCTTGAATGAAATTACAGATAAAGTAATTATCAAACCTTTGGATTTGAAAGGCTTGTTATGCATGGAAGTTGACAATAAAGATGATTTAGCAAAAGTTAAGGAGATTTTAAAATGAAAACTGTTTATATTGCAATAAGCGCTGATATTTTACATCACGGTCATATAAATTTAATTAAAAAAGCGTCTGAATATGGAAAACTGATAGTGGGTGTGCTTACCGACGAAGCGGTGGCGACATATAAAAGATTTCCTGTTATTGAGTTTGAAGAGAGAAAATTCATCATAGAAAACATCAGTGGTGTATCTGAAGTTGTTCCTCAAAATACTCTTGACTACACAGATAACCTTAAAAAATACAAGCCGGATTATGTTTTTCATGGTGATGACTGGAAAGAGGGCGTTCAAAGCAAAATCAGATGTGATGTAATTGAAACTTTAAAGGAATGGGATGGTCAGTTAATAGAAATTCCGTTTACTGAAGATGTCAGTGTTGATAAAATCAATGATTTAATCAAAAAGACAGACTCTATTCCTGACATTAGAAGATCCAAACTTAAAAAATTGATTTCCCTAAAACCGATTGTCAGAACAATCGAAGCCCACAATGGTTTGTCTGCACTTGTTGTTGAGAATGCCAAGGTTGAAAAGGATGAGCAAATCAATACATTTGATGCAATTTGGGTTTCAAGCCTGACTGATTCCACAGCCAAAGGCAAGCCGGACATAGAACTGGTGGACATGACCTCGAGGATAAATACAATAAATGAGATTATGGAAGTGTCAACCAAACCGATTATCTTGGATGGGGATTCCGGCGGTCTTCTGGAACATTTTGTCTTCAACATCAAAACCATTGAAAGAATGGGCGTTTCTGCAATCATCATTGAAGATAAAGTTGGACTAAAGAAGAATTCACTTTTCGGAACTGAAGTCAAACAGACTCAGGATTCAATAGAAAACTTCTGTGAAAAGATAAGTGCAGGTAAAAAGGCCGTATTAACTGAAGAATTCATGATTATTGCAAGAATAGAAAGTTTGATTTTAAAGCAGGGAATGGATGATGCCATAAAAAGGGCAAAGGCCTACATCAAGGCAGGTGCTGATGGAATCATGATTCACTCAAGAGAGTCTGAACCTGATGAAATCTTTGAGTTCTGTGATAAATTCAAGGAGTTTGCACCTGATGTGCCTTTGGTTGTTGTTCCAACTTCATTCAATCAGGTTTATGAGGATGAATTCGCCAAAAAAGGTGTTAATATTGTAATCTATGCTAATCATTTAATCAGAAGCTCTTATCCTGCAATGGTTGAAACCGCAAATATGATTTTGGAAAATGAAAGGTGCATGGAAGCCGATGACAAATGCCTGTCAATCAAGGAGATTTTAACTTTAATTCCGGATGAGTGATTATATGATTGACGTTAAGGATTTTGTAAATTATTTAAAGGAAATTGATATTGATTTTTTTTGTGGTGTTCCGGATTCACAATTGAGCTCTTTTTGTGATTATGTTGAGGAAAATGAAACTAACATCATTGCGGCCAATGAGGGCAATGCCGTTGCAATAGCTTCAGGTTATCACCTCTCAACCAATAACTTTCCAGTGGTTTATCTTCAAAATTCCGGATTGGGAAATATCGTTAACCCTGTAACTTCACTTACTCATAAAAAGGTTTATTCCATTCCAATCGTTTATGTTATTGGTTGGAGAGGCCAGCCTGGTGTTCATGATGAGCCGCAGCATAAAAAACAGGGTGAAATCACTTTGGACTTGCTTGAACTTCTGGACATCTCATATGTTGTAATCGATAAGGATTCAACATTTGATGATTTGAAAAACACATTTCAAAATGAATTTTTGGATAAGTTGGAAAATGGTGAAAGTGTTGCAGTTGTTGTATCAAAGGGTGCCTTTGAGAAGTACAAGATTCCAAAATCCAACAAGAACACTTTGACAAGAGAAAAGGCAATTCAAACTGTCAGCGATTATTTAAATGATGATGACATGATTGTTTCAACAACTGGAAAGTCATCAAGGGAATTGTTTGAATATAGGGAAGCTAAAAACCAGGGTCACGGCAATGACTTTTTGACAGTCGGGTCCATGGGCCATTCATCAAGCATCGCTTTGGGAATTGCAATGAACAATCCTTCAAAAAGGATATTCTGCTTTGACGGTGATGGTGCAGTGCTGATGCATATGGGTGCATTGGCTTTAGTTGGCTCCAGATCTCCCGAAAATTTCTATCATGTCATGTTTAACAATTCTGCCCATGAAAGTGTCGGGGGTCTTCCAACAATAATGGCGGACATTGATGTTGCTGAACTTGTAACCTCCTGCGGATATCAAAAAGTATTCAATGCAGGAAATCTTGAAGAGTTAAAGGATGTTTTGCCGAAATTCATAGAGTCAAAAGGTCCTGTATTTTTAAATGTTGATGTTGATATTTCATCAAGGGCCGATCTTGGACGTCCGACCACAACTCCGATTGAAAATAAGGATGATTTCATGAAAAAACTGCAAGGGGAATAAGTATGGATTGGGTTTATAATGTGCCGATAAAATTTCACGAGTACAATTTGGATGAAATGAAAAAAAGACTTAAATGTTTTGAAGGTAACGTTTTGTTTATTGCATCTAAAAGGGTGATAAGCACTTTTGATTTTGATGTTGGCAATTTTCAGGTTTTGGATGAAAGCATTGCCAATCCCGATTTTCATCTGGTTGGAGATATTTTAAATAAAATCAAAAAACCTGACTTGATTATTGCAGTTGGCGGCGGAAGTTCAATTGACCTTGCAAAGGCAATATCATCATTATATGAATACAAAGATTGTGATGTTTTGGATTTGATTAAAAATAAGGATTATCTAGATAACTCCAATTCTATTCCGTTCATTGCAGTTCCAACAACTGCCGGGACAGGTTCTGAATGCACCAAATGGGCGACAATATGGGACTTTGACAATAATAAGAAATATTCCATCGATGCCGATTACTTGTATCCCAATGAGGCCTGGCTGGTTGCGGAACTGACATCTACAATGAATGAAAATTTGACCTTGGCAACAGGTCTTGATGCATTGGCTCATGCAATGGAGTCCTACTGGTCCCGTCCGTCCAATAAATACACAAGAGTTCTTGCAAGGGATTCAATTAGAATCATTAAAAAGTATCTGCCGTTGGTTTTAGGTGATTTGGATAATTTGGAATACCGTCAGGAAATGCTGATGGGATCCTTTTTTGCAGGTCTTGCATTTTCAAATACTCGTACAACCGCATGCCATTCCATTTCATATCCTTTGACCATGATGTTCGGCATCAGCCATGGGTTTGCTGCAGCAATAACATTATTTGAAGTTTTAAAAAGAAACTGGGAGTATATTAAAGAAAAGGATTTGTTTTTGGATGCATGGGATGCCAATGATTTGGAAGATATTGAAAGATGGTTTAGTGAAGTTTCAAATGATTCTCTTAAACTGTCAAAATTTGGTGTTAAAAAAGAGGACATTCCCGATATTGTTAAATTGGCAACAACCGGTGGCAGGATGGACAATAATCCTGTAGTGTTTGGTGAAGATGAAATCGAAGATATTTTAAATACTGTTTATTGAATCTTATTGGCATTTGCATGATTATAAGGTAATTGGATTAGGCTAGGATTTGCAGTAATATTTATCAACTAACTTTTGGCATTGTGTAGGCTGCAGGCAATTGTCAGTATGTATGTAGTTTTGAAATATTTGTAATTCATAATATACTTTTTACTAAATTGAATTGTCGATAAATTATTTTTATATTAAAGTTAAAAATAGCAAAATTATTGCTTGGTTTTTAAGGTAAATTGTGTGGAATCATCTGTCCCGATGGCCGATTTTAGATGATGGCCTAAAATTCTTGTTTCAAAAGCATTTTTCCCAATATTTCCAACTCAAAGGGTCAATATTAATATTAAACTGAGTGCAATATATATTAATTAATGAACTATATTGGGGGGAAAAATTTTGGCAAATAGGAAAATGATGATGTTTGTAATATTTTTCGTAGGTCTGCTGTTTGTTTCGGCTGTAGGGGCATCCGACAATTCCACAGTTGATGATGCAGTTTTAGAAAAAACAGATAATGACATTTATTTAAACGAAAACAATACTTTTAAAACATTTACAGATTTGGACTCAGCAGTAAATAACAAAAGCAATAGTGAAGTCTATTTAACTGATGACTACAGGTTTGACTCTGAAATTGATTCGAAATTTAAAGACAGGGATTTAATAATTGGGCATGATGTAATCATATATGGAAATGGACATACGATAGATGGAAACTATCAAAACCCTACTTTGCGTAAATCGCTTTGTAAGGTGGTATTGTATGACATTAAATTCATCAACAGTAAATCTGCTTCAATTTATGATATAAAAGCTATAAATTGCACATTCATAAATTGTAAAGCGTCTGCAATGTGTTATGGAACTGCAATAAACTGCACATTCGTAAACAATACAAATGATTACTTTGGTGGTGCAATAAGTGATGGAAATGCAATTAACTGCACATTCATAAACAACACTGCAGGTGATGGTGGAGGGGCAGTATTTAATGGAATTGCTACAAACTGCACGTTCATAAACAATTATGCGTGGTTTGGTGGCGCAGTTTCACTATACTCGGAGTATTACGACCCTTCAGATGAAGTTGCAGCCATAAACTGCACATTCATAGGCAATCGGGCAATCAATGGAGGGGCGGTGTATAATGCTCGTGCCGTAAATTGCGAGTTTGTTGGAAACTATGCTGAATTGGGTGGTGCAATACTTAGAGGCAGTTCAATCAACTGCACATTCAAAGGCAATAGCGCAAAATCAGGAGGTGCAATCGCAGACACTGGTGCAGCAAATTGCAATTTCACAAACAATACTGCAGATAATGGAGGAGCCAGTTTCAGGTCTGATACGGATAATTGCAGTTTTACAAAAAACCACGCCTCCAAAAACGGTGGGGGATGCTATAATGGAACTGCAGAAAACTGTATTTTTAAAGACAATGTTGCAGATGTGGAAGGAAATGATACTTACAATACACTCTACAAACCTTTTTTAAGCTGTGATAACTTCATGTCAGTTTATGGTTCAAATGACACAATGTCAATAAATCTTACATCAGTCAGAGGTTTGGCCATTTATGATGCAAACGTTACAATTAGGGTATATAAAAACAAAACCTTAATAGGTACATATTATTGTCAAAGCGAAGCCCAATGGCATGTAACCCTGGATGCCGGAGACTATGTTGCAGTGCTGAGTGTTGAAAATCAATCCTATGATGTTGACAGCATCAATGTGACAATAAAAGTTAACAAAATAAAAAGCAAAATTACATCACAGGCGATATCAGCTGTTTTCAACCAGAACAAATGCCTGACTGTGAATTTGTTTGATGAATACGGAAACCCAATTTCAAATGCCAACATAAGTATTGATTTGAACGGCAAAAAGACACTGCCAAGCAATTCTGAAGGCAAGGTAGAGTTATCTGTAATCAATCTTATTCCAAATTCATATATTGCAAAAGTCACATTCTGCGGAAATCAAAACTATGTGGAATCGTCACTCAATGTCAAAGTCACAGTCAAAAAGGCAACACCTAAATTGACAGCCAAAGCAAAAACATTTAAAAAATCATTAAAAACCAAAAAGTTTTCAGTCACTTTGAAAAATAACTTAAACAAAGTCATGAAAAATACAAAAGTTACTCTTAAAGTCAATAAGAAAACATTCACTGCTAAAACCACAGACAAGGGTGTTGCAACATTCAAAATAACCAAATTGACTAAAAAGGGAAAATATACTGCAACCGTCAAATATGCTGGAAGCAAGTATTACAATGCAAAATCAGTGAATGTAAAAATTACTGTAAAATAGATGTTAATCACATCTATTCTTTTTTTATTTTATTGGATAAATCCCAAGCAATTTAAAATGTTAAATCCATTAATTTCTACCTAAATAATCTTTTGCCTAATCAAGAAATTGTATAGTGCACCAACACATCCTGATGCATTTTCAAAATGGCATTTTTCAATTGCAGGTTCACTTACGGCTTCATGGAATTTTATTGAATAGAAATCATGCACTCTGTCTTTTATCTCAGTTATTAAAATGTCCTGCGCTGAAATTCCGCCGCCGATGCAGAACTTTTCTGCGTCCAATACGGACTGTATGGTTACGATTCCTGCTGCAATTGTTTCGGCATAATCTCGAACCACTTTTTTGGCTGTTTTATCATCTTCCCTATACTTTTCAAAGAGTTCATGGCTGTCGATGGCATATTTTTTATCCTTATATGCATCGGTTAGATTTTTGTGGCCTCCGATTTTGCCGAACCTCTTTTTGTTATTGGGATTTTTAAAATCTGTAAGAATGCTTGAAAACTCCCCTGCAGTTTCACTGCTTCCCCGATATAGTGCTCCATTGATAATTATTCCGCCGGCTATTTCAGTACCAAGTCCTATGACCACTCCATTTTTCACATCAGACAGGTTTCCTTTCCAAAGTTCGGCCAGTGCTGCACATTTGCCGTCATTTTCAATCCACACTGGTTTTTTGTATTTCTCTTCCAATATGGTTTTTAAAGGCATGTTGCAAATCCAGTCAAATGTTGCTACCTTGTTAACTATTCCATGCTCAGCATTAATTTTGCCTGGAAAAGACAGTGCAATGCCAGCTATCTGATTTAAGTGGGGGAGGATAATTTCATCAAATGATTCAAATAACTTTTCTGCTTCTCTTCTGGTTTTGATTTCATTAATTTTAATTGTTTCGGCATTTTTATCGGTTAGTGTGTATTTTATGGCGGTTCCGCCGACATCAATTGCCAAATATTTTTCACGGCACATAAATCAAATTCACTCCATTCGGGGGTTTGTTGTTAAATATTGATTTGTTTTTGATGATATAAAAGCTATCAAAGTTTGCTTTTTGATGTTTCATTTCTTAGTGGGATTAACCAAATTGGTGGGGCTTGGCAAAATATGGAGTTTATGTCCTAAAATTTGCAGATGATGAGACTATAAAAAGCAATGGGGGCACGATGAATTGTTTTTTACAATCTTAACTAATTCAAATTTAACAGAAAGATAAATCAAAATTATGACAATTTTTGACAGTGCCCTTTCGAACTCTATTCTCATCCAATTGATAATTAAATTAATTTCTTAATATTAAAGTTGGATTTATTCTAAAATCATAAAATCGGCGATGAATGATCTATTATGTTCCCAATTTTTCAACTCAAAAATTTTTGAAGGGGGTGCTGGAACCCTTAAATTTTCTTCAATAGGATTTTCTTTTGTGATATATGCGAATAAATATAATTCTAATTGATATAATCCACTTAATGAGGATAATACTGTTTTCTGATTAACTCTTTTATAATTTTCAAGTCCTTCTTTTTTATCGGTTCTATGGTGTTTTCCTAGATTGTATTTTATCCACCATGTTAAATTTTTATTTTCAGACCATTCAAAATATGGTGAGGTTTCTATTCTGTTGTTGTATATGACTTTTTCTTGTGTAAATCTATTGCAATTCTCTTTTATAAACTTCATATAGTCCGGCATATCCCAATCTTTTGGATTTCCATCATATTCCTTAAATAAAAGTAATTGTTTAAATACAACGTCGATTTCACTACAAATTGAGAATAATAATTCTAAATATTTTAAGGAAAATGTATTTTCATTGACTGAGTCAATAGGGATTATTTTTTCTAGTTCTATAAATTCTTCTTCTAATGTTAAATAATATTTCCAATATTGGTTTAAAAAGTTATCAGCATCTAAATTCATTTTTATCACTGGTTTTTATTTATATTAGTTATTAATATTTAATTCAGTGTTATGATTTAGTAATGTCAAATCAATATTGATTTTTGAATTTAGAAAATTATTTAAATACTTTAGATATAATTATTAAACATATATAATTTTTAATATTTATAAATCAAAAGGGAGTGAAAAAATGTTTAATCTGGATAAAGTTTCAAAAAATTTGGAAAATTTTAATGATTATGAAAATATTGAAATTAATTTTTCAAAATCAATAGAGTTTAACCCAAAATTAGATTTTGAGATTAAAAAAGTTTATCATAGAACATTAAATAATAATGCAAAATTTGTTTTGGGATGTTTTCATTTAAATATTTTTGATACTCTAGAGAGCATTGTCGGAAACACTAATGAATCTGATGATTTTATTCTAGACTTGTCTGAATTCATTGCGAATTATTTTGATGATGCAAATTCAAATTTAAATATTAAAAATCTTAGAGATTTTAAAGAATTTTTATTTGATTTAAAATTAGCTAGCATTATTCTCAATACTGCCTTTGAAGAAAATGATATGGAATTAATTTATGAATCATTCTACCAACTTAAAAGCAGATTTGAGAAAAACCATTTAATAAATAATTATAGTTTATTTAATAAATTGTCAACTGAATATGATATTTTTGATGTTGGTTATGAAATTCAAGATGATAAAAATGTTATTATGATGGATAACTTTCCATTTAGTGTGGAGGATAGTGTAGGGGGTAAATAATGTCAGATTTTGAGATTGTTCTTAGTTTCACTGAGAAATTAAATATTTCTAATTACATTGAACATGGTAAAAATCAGAATATACCTTTAAATGTTAGTTTTAGGGGATTTATAAGTGAAAATAATAACTTAAAAAATAGTATATTATTTAAAGTTTATTATGATATTGATTCACTTGAGTTTCCTATTTCATTAAATTGGGTTGGGGTTTTTGTCTTGCAATTTGATGATGAACCTAATGTTACTGTTGATGATTTGTTTAAAAATGAAAGTATTCAAAATGAATTAGATTCTTTTATTCAATTATTATCTAGAAATTTGGCAGGTAATTTACCCTCTTTTTCAGAGATTATGGAGAATAGGAAATGAATATTTCATATGAACTTAATTTTAGTATGAAAAGATTTCATGATGATATAAACATTCAACAATTAGTTGGAATATGTTTAGATAATTATCACACCACAATATTTGATGATATTGTGGGAGTCATGAATCTTCCAAAGGAAGCTGCATTTGATTTTTTAGATGAATTAGAAAATAGATATATGGGAACTCCTAAATTTCAGTTATTTTCAACTTATAAATCAATTTTTTTAAATCTTTTTGTTAATCCTCAAATTAAAAATCTTAAAGGTGCCTTTTTAGAAGTTTTAGCATTTAAAATTTTAAAAAAATATTATAATCCTCATACTACCAGTACTGATTGTATAATTTGTATAAATGGTTGGTGTAGCAATTTAACCGTAGATATTGCTATGGAATATGATTCTTCTGCATTATGTTGTGAATGTAAGGTTCCAACTTCAAAATTTGATTGGAATATTTTTAAGAATTTGTTAGATATAAAAATGCAATCTCAAAACTTTTTTGATGTTTATGCTATTACATTGGATTTAAAGGAACGTATGGATAGTAAAAAACAACGAATTGAGAATAGTGTTGAAGAATCTCGAGGAATCATTGATGATGTTTATTGTATCGCACGTGAAGATTTAGCAAATTTTAATATTTAACCATTCAATAAAACAGTAGGTATAAACGGAATATTCTTATTTTATTCATTATTTTTGATTTTAAATGTTTTTTCAGATTATGAATTCGTGTGATTTTAAGATTGAACTGTAATGTCGAGTTAAATATCTTTACGTATATTACTTTTTATAATTTTTGAATTTAATTTGTTTTTACCAATCTCTGCATTGAGTTTGATGTTTACAGAAATTAATGTGTTATTCACTAATGTTTTTTGCCTGTATTATCTGATTTCCAAGGTAATTGTAGCTATTATTGTAATGTTTTGGAACTTCATTGCAAGACGTGTAATGTTTAATGGAAAGATTTCATGTAATTGATTGGTTAATCTGTATGTTCCAGTTAGCACTATTCATTTTTATTTTGTAATTAATTAGATTAATGTATTGTTATAATTATATTTATTTTGTATTGTATTTGAATTAATTATTAAAAAAATCTCAGATTTATAATAGAAATTATGAGTTAAATTTATAATATGATGTAAGAAAATCATTGATATGTTATTCCTTAAGTTTTATTGTAAAAAACATATTGTACTCATTTATCCATAATTTTTTTATATATCCTATTTTTACATTAATTTTGCTGTCGAATGAAAATCCCTCTAAATCAGATAAGTCATTGCCTTCAATTAAATTATTTTGAATTCTTGATAAATTTGCGATGACATTTCCGGTTGGGTCTTCCACTTCACGCCCATAAACATGTTTTTCATCTTCTAATTTGTCTAATTTATAAAAGTTAAGTATTTTCAAATCAGGGGTTGATCCTAAAATTCGCTTATATAAGTTTTTTCCATCTTCATTAACTACATCTAAAAATACATTAACTATTGTTCTATTAGTTTTTTTAAGTTCATCAACAAATTTTTCAGCATCGGCTCTGCGATTGAATCTTCCATTATGGTTATTTAATAAGTTGTATTGTGTTTCAGATAAACTGAATGGAAAAGCAACATTTATACCCAATATTTGTTTTAAACGGATTATGATATCAATTATATTTTCCTCAAACTCATAATCAGAATAATATCCTAAATCAATATTTTTACATTCATATTCGATATTGTTAAATTTAAGATGAAATTTGAATTCTTCATCATTGATTGATTCCTGTATCTCTTTAAGAAGTTTGATTTGTTCAATATCTCCTCTTTTGTCAAATTCAATAATCTTAATTTTTTCAACATTGAATAATTCGGGGGATGTTGTTAATTCCTGTTTAGTTTCAAGCATCACTAAAAATGGATATTCTGGAACAGTCGATAGTTGCATTTTAATTTTATTTCTCTCTTTGATGAGTTCCGAATAAAAATATAGTTTATCGTTACTTAAATATTTCTTAAACCATTCGTTATGCTTAAAAAATAGTGTTGCCTCTCCATTTCTTAATTTAATGTATTTATTGAATTCTTTTGTAGGTGAATATTTGAAATTCTCACTATTTTCATAATTGCTTTTACCCATTATATAATTAAAAATTTCATGAATTTGATCCAATACTACTTCGGAATCTTCAACAAGACAATCAATTGGATAACCTAATGTGTAAATAGTTTCTTCATGTTTGCATATGAATTCAACATATTCGTCGTCAATATCGAGTCTTTCATAAGTCACTTCATCATTGCCTAATTCAAAATAATCAAAATCATACGGAAAAACCCTAAATCCATGTTTGATGGAATTATAAACATCTTTATGCATAGTAAAAAAACTCACGATATTCTTAAATACTTCAATAAAATCTGAAACATTATCCCCATTCAAATCAAATTTTTCAATTAATGATTGTGAAAGATTTTCTATTTCTAACAATGCATTGACTTTTTCAATAATGTCTCGATTATCAGTTCTGGATAATGCAACGTGATATTCCACATCTTCGAATTTTGCAAAGAAATACAGTAAAAATTCTTCAAGATATTGAACGGCACCCCTGAAAATATCGATTTTTTGAAATTTCTTGAAGTTGTCTTTGTTAATAAATTCATCAAATTCATAAACTTCATTTTCTAAATTCTTTATATTTTGTTTTATTAGATAATACTGATTGTTGGGGTCATGATTTTTAATAATAAATTCTTCTAAATCGAATTTGTTTTGTTCCATTTAAACACCTTTTTTAGATTTCTGATATTATTAATTATTTATTTATTGTTATGTGTTAACTATTATTTCCCATTTTTAAAGACATTAAATTTTAATTTATCCAAAATTTAAAGATATATTAAGGTGTAATGATGAAGGTTACAAGAGACATGATTTTAATGAATGCAAAACAAACTATTGACATTGAAAGCAGTATTGGAATTTTAAAATTTAGAAAATTTTTCGATAATGATAAACAATTATTGTTTAAATATAAGGATAATAATCCTGAGGAATATTGTAAATATTTTATAATCAATCAATTAAAAAACCCAAAGCTCAGTTTAGATGAATTAAATGAGTTAGATAATACTGAAATATCTAATATTGTTCAGGAATATTTGACTAAATCCAGTTTAATTAACTATTTTGATTTTAGTAATGACTTTTATAGTGATTTTAAAGAGGGGGTTATGAATTTCATTGAATCAGGTGTTGGAACTACAAATAAAATCATTAATGAGTTAGCTATGCCAAATGCAATGAAAATTTTTATGAATGACACATTTCCCCTTTTAACTTCTCAAGATGTTATTGAGGATTTTGGTAAAAATCTCATGTTATATGTTTCTCCCCAACAAAAAATGTGGGAGGATTGGGCAGATCAGAATAAAAAAATTCGGGAAATTCACGAAAGGACACAGAAATATTGGGATGATGCATTAGAAAAATATAATATGTCTAAAAAAGATGCTTTTGATAATTTAAAAAATTATCATTGGATTATTAGTCCCAATATGGATAGTCAAGTTGTTTATGATGTTGTTGAAATATTTAAAAGTGATTCTCAACATAAACGCCGTGAAATTAATCATCTTTTTAATAGTTATCTCTTTGATAATGATTGTGAGCGATTATACGAACTTCTTGAAATATGGGATTCAAAACCACGTTTCAATAATCGGATAAAAATTATTCGCGATTGTATTGATACAATTAATAAAATGCCAAATACATTTAATTTTTCAAATGTAATAGTGCCTACATTAATAGCTCAAACTGAAGGTGTACGTTTTAGTTTTATGGAAGAACATTTTTTAAAAGTTGATAAGAAATATAGATTATGGATTAATGAAAATACAAAATTAACACATTCTGATGGTTCTAATATATTATTAGATGAGTATTGGGAAAATTTAATAAATGGTGATGATTTTTTAGAAGCAATGAATAATCTTTTTTTAGATATTTTGTTTCAAAAAGCATATAGAGGCCAACCTTATTCAAAATCAATTCATTTTAGTAGACATAAGATTTTACATGGTGAAAATACTAGATACGGTCGAAAGGATTATGTATGTAGATGCTTTCTGATTTTAGATTTCCTATCTGAATTAAGTCATTAAAATTAAATTTTCACGCATTTGAATGGGAGTTTCATTATTAGAACTAATTAAGTCTTACTTTAACGTATGGAGAAACATTTATGTCTGAGTTGTTAGGGGATTATAATTTATGGAAATCAGAAATTTATGACGATTCTGATGAGATATTATTTGATGAAATTGTAAAATGTATTGATGCTAAAGCATATAGAGCTGCTACAATAATGGTCTGTATATCGTTTACAGAATCATTATTGAATAAACTGGAAATTTTATCGGAAAGTAATAAGAAAATTACTCAAGATTTAGCGAATTATCGTGAAGATGGTAAAGATTTTCTGTTAATTGAATATGCAAAAAAATACGAGTTAATCAATGAAATGGAGCATAATCACTTAAAAATGATTATGGATGCCAGAAACAATTATGCACATCCTTCATTTGAATCACCAACTGAAATTCAGGTTATTTCATATTTATATTTTGCAGTTCAATATGTCCTTAAAAGACCTCCTTATTATTCATTTTTATATGCAAAATCATTGATTGAAGATTATTTAGCTGTTGATCAGTTTTACTTTGAAGGCAAAAACAATATCCAAATACAAAATTATGCACATAGTTTTTTTCAAAGATTAGATAAGAATAGTTTTCGATCTGTTTTGAAATTATTATTCACTTCGTTAGAAGATTTGTTTGTTGATTCCAATGAAAATAAGACTGGATGCATTAACACTTGTCTGATTTATCTAAATGAACTTATGTCTTTCGATGAGATATCGTTAACTGAAGAGGATGTTAATGATTATCTTGATAAGTATAGGCTTACATCTTGCCATATTTTTACTTATGGTGAAAATTGGCAGTTATTAGACTTCAGGTCCAAATCAAGAATTTTTTATTATGCTTCTGATTTTGAAAATGGCATTTTTTCAGAAAGTGAATTTATAAATATTTTTTATCCATTATATGGATCTGATTTGATTGAAGAGAATTTTAAATCTAAATTCTTGGACATTTTAGATGAAACTTCATTAGAAGCCTTGCTTTATTGTGATGTAAGTTCAGATTTGTATTTCAGAAAAATCATAGATTATTTTAAAATGCATAATTTCGGATATCAAAATACCGCGATGAAATCACTATTTAAAATAGATTTGACTCAATTTAGTGAGTTGGAACTTGAAGAAATTGGACGAAACATCCTGCAGTCTGCAGAAGGTGGTGCATGGGATTGTGAGGATTTAATAGATGATTTCCATGATAAAAAAAATAATAAATTTCACAATATTCATCTTGTTCAAGGAATTCTCAATGAAGTTTTTGTCAATGAAAATAATTATTTTAGATATAAACCTCGTTTCGCTAGGCATGTACTGTTAATGATACATCAGTATTCAAATCATGATGTTGTTTTTAATAAGTTATTGTCAAATATCGAATCATCCAAGCCAAAACGGGATGATTTTATTATATTTAATCGGGCCAAATACTTTTTAAGAAGAATAAATGATAAAAATGAATCAATTTCCAAAGACATTGATTTAATAATTGATTCAATCAATAAATCGATTTGTACTTGCCTAAATTCAATTTTTGATGAGGATAATAAACAAATTTTGACATATGAGAATTTTAGATATATAACTCCCTATGTTTATAAATGTTTAAATGAAACAAAGCGCAAATCTTTTTCGGTTTTGGCTTATGATGAAACATTAGAGTTCATCACATTCTTTTCAAAAGTAAAAAGTAATGTCCAAAACAATGAAAACAAAATTGATGTTGAAATTAATTGGAATTTGCTTGAAGAATTCATTAATCCTGAAGATATTAAAGAAAATGTTGAAAAATTATCTTTCGAGGATTTATCTAAAATGGATAAAGCAATAATTGGAGAATTTTTAAATTATTTTTTGTAATTATGTGTTATTACTATTGTTGGTATGCTTTTTGATATTGCATATGATTTATTTGTTTTTAAATTTAATTTCTATGAATTTGCCATATCCTTTTGAGATAACCTCTGTTAAATGTGTAGTTAATCCCATAGCGGGGATAATTTTTATAGTAAATGCCATTACATCAAAATCTTGAAATGCGCATTTCAAATAACCTATATTTGGAATATTTATTGATTTTTTAAGATTAATAGATAATTTATTTTTATAAATAAATTCCATATATTCTTTTGAATCTATAAATGGTGTTGTTAACTCAAAATTGTTAAATTTATACTTAATATTTAACTCGTAATCGCAGTTGTTATTTCCCAATAATCGTTTATATTGGGATAATATGGTTTGAAATGCAAGCATGGATTCTGCTAAATCTATAATTCTTAAATTATCATATTCTTCTAAAATGTAGTAATCATAATAAATTAATGATTCATAGTCCTTATTTAATGAATTTTTATCATAGACATTAAATGGTAAAATTAATTTTAAATGCCCTTCTTTAAATAATTCTAATGTAAGGCCGGTCTGCAAGGGGTCGTTGTCATAAATGTGTCTTAATATGTAAGAATCTACAGATGCATATGCATTATCAAAATTAACGGATGTGGATAAGCCCAAATCATTTAATAATTGCACATTAGAATTAAAATTTTCTTTAAGATTTTCAAAAAATTCTTCAGAATAAAAATCTTCGAATAAGTAATGTTTAGGATTATTCACATAAATGTAAAATTCTAAATAAGGTTGGGTATAATTATTCTCGATGTAAAATTCATTATCCATAAAGGAGTTAATCTTTTTTCTATATTGTTCTTTTTTATCCATCAATTTGTCAAATTGATATCGATTTTTAATCTCTAAAGGCATTGAAGTTTCACCAACTCTAATGCAGATGCTGCCATTACTGATGTATGGGGCGTCATAACCTTCAAATACTTGAACAACCAAAACAGCTTTATTTTCAGGAGTTTCAATAATTTTATTTTCAAAATAAGGGATTGGTTCAATATTGCCTTTAATAATATTTGCAATCTTGTCATCAGGTTTTCTATTGGTTTCCAAATCAAAACCCACTATCTCAAAGGGATTGAATTCATCATCATTTTCTTTAATTCCAATGATGTACCAACCACCTTCGGAATTTGCAAATGATGCAATTGAGTTGGCTATTTTTTTAGGTTTGGGAAATACCTTTTTATATTCTATATGCCATCCTTCTGAAATATTGTTCTCAATTAGTTTTTCTAAATCTTCATACTCAAGTTCTTTGATGTTTTTATTAAATGGATTGTACATGTGATATATTCTTAAATTGGGAATTATATAACTATTTTGCAATTTATTGTTAAAATGGTGATTCTAATAATTATTATATTTGAATTATTGTCGATTTTATAAATTATATTTATGACTAGGTCACTTGTATGTTTTACTTGCAATGGATTGATAACGTTGAATAATTCGAATATTTTAATTCATACTAATTTTGTAGTTTCCAAATTTGATATTTTGTTCATATTAATGGGCTGTCAATTTGTTAGGACTTTTTTTGATTTTCTATCCAGCAATTTTTTCTTGCCAAAATGTAGTCAAATATTCCTTCAGGAGTTCTATAATTTTTTTGTGTTTACTAAATGTATTTCTGAAGTAATATTCTAGTTTGTTGTTGGTATTTTCTAATTTTCCTATGAGTGGTTTTTTCCCATAAAAAAGCACAAAATAATCCATGTTGTTATTATTAATCTTTTTGTAGTTTATATGCTTTTTTTCGCATAATATTCTTTTAAATTTATTCTGAGTTAGTAAAATTGTTTTCACTTTAAAATATTGTCTTAAAAACAAAAGAAAAGTTATTTATAGTTTTAAAGTTTAAATGGATAATCAGATGGCATGTTATTTTAAGAATCATACACCAAATATTTTGAAATAACTCAAAACCTAAAGAAAATGAAAGAGGATTATGAAGTGCATGTATTTTTTGCAAAAGACACTACTGATGTTGATCCCTTAGAAATACAACGTTTTTGGATATGGAGAAGAAAAAAGTTTTCGATTGGTGGGCTAAATCTTATATTGATAGAGAAAACAATATTATAGATGGTAAAAAGAAAGGATTTATTGTTTTTTATAAAGATGAACTTTGAAAAATATGGGCTTGATAAAATGACCAACCAAAAATCCATTAAACAAGAACTTATGGAGGTTCAACAGTTAATTCTGGAAAATCAATATTTGCAAGATAAATATCCTGAAAAAAATTAGAATTGGAATTAGGTTTAAATTCACTTAAGGAATTAGAATCTGAAATTTGAGGCACTAAAAAAGAAAAATTAAATCAAAATTGTGAAATTTATTGTGTGATGAATTTTATTAATTCAATTGCCAATATTTACTTAAATCGTATGTAAATTTGCACCTAATTTTTATTTTAATTATATTCGTGTTAATTTACTTAAATTATTATAGTAATGGTTTTTAAATTAGTAATGATTTATTTAAGTAAATTTAATATATAAAACACCATATGGTTTCTTTTGAAGTCTTTATACTAAAGTATTTATACTTTATTTAACATATTATTAGTGTAAATTTATTTTTTTTGGGGGTCAATATATGGTAAATAGTTATCAAAGTAATTATGTAGGTACTAATTTAGAAAATATTGAAGAAATTCTAAAAAAAATTGCTGAAATAATTTCAAAACCTTCAAAATATATTAGTGATAAATTAAAATCCAGTTCAACAGCTACTGAAGATATAACTGAAGATATTCATAATGCTGAAAACATCCTCATTGAAATTGATGATAATAAAAAAATTGAAATGTATGAGTTAATGGATTCTATTGCTAATTTACTTAAAGAAGATGATTTCTTCTATGATGAGTATTTTGATTTTTGTGAAATTCAAGATATGATTAAAGATACTTTAAATAGGGATTCAATTAAAAGATTTGATTTAGTGTTTATTTTAATATTAGTTTTAGATTTTTCTAAATTGATTTGTTATAAACTGGATTTAAAAGAAAATAACACTTTTAATGTTGAGGATTACGAATCAGCATATAACTTATTTTTAACTAAATTCAATGAATCTCAAATTTATTTTTATGAAAATATTTGTGATGAAACTCTCGATGATGATTTATTCATTGAATATACTAACATTATTATGGAGTAGTTGTCATGAATTACTTCTTAGATACTAATGTGGGGCTGGGTTATGTATTCTGTACAGATCCATGGAATGACAAATCAGAGCATCTTTTCAATAAAGAGGGTACTTTTTATATTTCTTATTGTGTTAGAAATGAATTTGATAGAAAATATAATAATATTTTAAAAAAACAAATGAATTTTCTTTATTCACTTCGAAAGGTGTTAGAAATTGAAAATTATTCAAAAAGATTATCTTTAAAGGATTTGAAACTAAAATCATCATTCGTTGTATTAAAACGAGATTTTGAGGATAATTTAAAAGAAAAAATAGTTGAGGTTCTCTGGAAAAGATGTGAAAATAAACATGAATTCGATTCTCATTTAGAAGAATATGTATGTGCTGTTAAGGATTTGTTAATTTATATTAAAAAGTTTATGAGGGGATTTAAAGGAAAACTTATCGATAGGACACGTTTTTTTAAAAGTGAGGTTATTGAGTGCGAAAAGAGAACTAAAAAATACTCAGATTTAAATGATAATTTATCAAAAATTGGCATCCATTATCCTGATAGTTACATTATCCTTGATGCACATGATTTGTCATTAAATGATGGAATCGGTCTTAATTTTATTAGTGCTGATAAGAAAATGATTGAAAGAGCAAAAAATATTCTTAATTTATTAAGTATAGATGGCTTTTTTTATTTAAAAGATTTTTGTTAGTTTTAGGTGGCAATTTCAAAAACTTAAGTGACTTTTACTAAATCTCATTGTCATCATCCAATTTTTAAATTTCAAATCAAATCTTTTTAAAATTCATTTTTTCTGTCTTAAATAATTTTATTTTATTATTAAATTAAGTTTCAAGGAGTAAAACACAAAATCACTTCCTCAAGTAAAAATGTAGTGGTGGTGTTTATGGGATATTCTTCAGATTATTTTATTGCTCTAATTGTTATTTAATAAGATTAATTAAATTGGAGTATCTTCAATACATAAATATAATAATGTGTTGTTATAAACATTAACATAATGAAAACCGTTATCCTTATTCCATGTTACAATGAAGCAAAAACAATTGAAAAAGTAGTCAAAGACTTCAAAAAAGAAATGCCTCATGCAGACATTTATGTCTATGACAACAACTCCACAGACGGCACAGATGAAATCGCAAAAAGTGCAGGAGCTATAGTCAGATATGAATACAAGCAGGGCAAAGGGAATGTCGTAAGGGCCATGTTTCGCGAACTCGATGCTGATTGCTACATCATGGTCGACGGTGATGATACCTATCCTGCAGTCCATGCAAAGGAATTGGAAAGAATCATCCTAAACGGCGAAGCTGATATGGCTATAGGTGACAGGCTTTCATCAACCTATTTTGAGGAAAACGACAGGCCTTTCCACAATACTGGAAACAGGGTGGTCAGAAAGTTCATAAACTTTTTCTTTAAAAGCGATCTCAACGACATAATGACTGGAATGAGGGCATTCAACTATGATTTCGTCAAATCCTTCCCGATTCAGTCCAAAGGTTTTGAAATTGAAACTGAAATGAGTGTTTTTGCACTAAATAACAATTTTAAAATCAGTGAAATTCCAATTGAGTATCGTGACAGGGTTGATGGATCAGAATCAAAGCTTCATACTTATCGTGACGGTTATAAGGTTATCAGGATGATTGTGGCATTGGTACGTGATAAACGTCCGCTGTTTTTCTTTTCAATGTTAACTTTAATTCTTTTAATCATTGCAGGAATATATTTCTTCCCAATTTTATTCAAATACTTCTCAACAGGTTATGTTGTAAGAATACCTACATTGATAATGATTGCAACAGTTGTAATCGTTGCAACAATAATCTTTTTTACTGGTGTCATTTTATATGTTCTCAAAAAGCAGCACAGAGACGACTTGGAACACCATTTGATTTTATTGAATGAATTGAAAAAAAAGTAGATTAATCGACAAACATAAAATCTAATGCAATACCAAAAAGATATTGCATTAGATGACTTGAGTAAGTTAATTGATTTGTCAATTTAAATTTTTGATTTTATTCCATATTAAGTTTTGCTATATTTTTATGATTGTTGAGCAGGTACATTTGTATTAATGTTGGGTAACATAATTTCTGCATGCATTTTTTCAATATTTATTGTTAGTTAATCCATATGTTGTTGTGCACTTTTTAAAATTTTAAATATTGTTTTTTGTAAATTGATTTTGCGATAAATATTTTTTACATTTTTGTGAAAAACAGTCAAAATGGTGGATGGTTTTTGGCAGTAGGTTGCATCAAAATTATGTAGGGTAAATTATAATAATTCTTTTGAGTTGAACCTGTCAAGTTGCTAAATCTGTTAATTCATTGGTTGAGTCAAATAATTAAAATTCTTAAAATATGCAAAAATTATTTTAATGCTTAATAACATACATAACTAAAGTAATGACATTTAGGTGAAAAAATGAGTAAAGTATATAGAACTTTTACATCTGAATCAGTAACACAAGGACACCCGGACAAGGTTGCAGACATTATATCAGATGCGATATTGGACGCATACATGGCAAACGATAAGAATTCTCACGTTGCATGTGAAACTTGTGTAACAACAGATTTTTGTATGGTATTTGGTGAAATAACTTCAAATACTGATTTATCCAAAGACGATATTGAAAAGATTATTAGAGATACTATTATTGAAATCGGTTATGATAATCCTGATTTGGAATTTGACGGTCACAGTTGTGATGTTGCAAACAGGCTCCATGCACAGTCCCAGGATATCAACCAGGGAGTTGACAGGGGAGATGAAGAAACCGGAGCGGGCGATCAAGGTATGATGTTCGGTTTTGCAACAAACGAAACAGAGTCATTAATGCCGTTCCCAATCGATTTAGCACGTAAACTCACAAACAAGCTTACAGAACTCAGGGAATCTGGAGAAATTCCATATCTAAGACCTGACGGTAAGGCACAAGTATCAGTAAACTACGATGAAAATGGAAATGTACTTTCCCTAGATGCTGTTGTCCTATCAACCCAACATGATGAAACAGTTTCTGATGATCAGGAAAAATTAAAAGAGGACATTCGTGAAAAGCTCTTCAAGGCAGTCATCCCGCAGGAATTGATGACAGAAAACACCAAAGAGCACATCAACCCAACAGGTAAATTCGAAATCGGTGGTCCTCACGGAGATGCTGGACTTACCGGTAGAAAAATCATTGTTGACACCTATGGTGGATATGCAAGACACGGTGGAGGGGCATTTTCAGGAAAAGACTGTACCAAAGTGGACAGAAGTGCATGTTATATGGCAAGATACATTGCCAAAAACATCGTTGCAAGCGGTCTTGCTGAAAAATGTGAAATCCAATTGTCCTATGCAATCGGTGTAGCCGAGCCAACATCCGTTATGGTAGATACCTTTGGAACAGGTGCTGACATTGGAGACAAGACCTTTGAGGAAATCGTTCGTGAAAACTTCAAATTGACTCCGGACGGTATCATTGAAACATTAGGTTTAAGGGACACTACTTACAAACAAACCGCTAAATACGGTCACTTCGGTATTGAAGGTCTTCCATGGGAAGAAACCGACAAGGCTGATGATTTGGCAAAATATATTAAAGGATAATTATAAAATATTTGCTTTCTTTTGAAAGCAAATTAAAAACTTTTTTTTTAAAAACTTTTTCTCGCTTATTTTTTAGTTATTTTATTAAAAAACATCAAAATTCACAACTTTCAACTCATTTTGCTAAAAAAATTCATTAAAAATGAATATTAACTGAATGAATTAAAAGTATTGCTTTATCTTCCTTGAATAAATCAATCTTAACTTTTATATATTTTAAAAAATATAAAATAAATGGGTTGTTGGAAGTGATATTCCAACGGACTATTCATGCTTTTAAGGAGTAAAAAAGATGAGATGTGTTGGTACTGTTGTACGTGGTATAAGGACACCGATTATTAAGGAAAACGATGATTTGGCCACCATAGTTGTAGATTCATTGATGGCTGCAAAAGAAAGTGAAGGATTTGAATTTAGGGATAAAGATATTGTTGCAATTACTGAAGCGGTCGTAGGTATTTCAGAAGGAAATTATGTGACTGTGGATGACGTTGCCGAAGATTTGGTAAAGAAATTCCCGTCAAAAAATATTGGGGTAGTAAACCCTATTTTAAGCAGAAACAGATTTTCCATTATCCTAAAAGGTATTGCAAGAGCAATGGATAAGATTACTCTTTTAACCTCTTTCCCGGCAGATGAAGTGGGAAACGGTATTTTGGATGAGGAAATTTTGGAAAAAAGCGAATTCAATTTGGGTAGTGTTATTTCTGAAAGTGGATATTATAAGACTTTCGGCTCATGGATACATCCGTTTACCGGAATCAACATGATTGACTTTTATCGTGAATTGATTGAAAGTGAAGACTGTGAAGTTGAATTTGTCTTTTCCAATGACATCAAAACAATTCTTGATTACACTAATGATGTCTTAACATGTGATATTCACACGAGAGAAAAAAGCACAAAACTGCTTAAGGACTTAGGTGCTAATGTATATGGTCTTCATCAGGTTTTAGTTGAACCGGTTGGAGATTCAGGTTTCAACCCTGACTTTGGACTTTTAGGTTCCAACAAGGCAACTGAAGAAAAATTGAAACTTTTCCCAAAAACAGGAGATACTCTTGTAAGGGAAGTTCAAAAAAGACTCATAGACCTCACAGGCAAACAAATTGAGGTAATGGTTTACGGTGACGGTGCGTTCAAGGATCCTGTGGGACAAATCTGGGAACTTGCAGACCCTGTCGTTTCACCTGCACACACCGACGGCTTGGTTGGAACACCTAATGAAATCAAATTGAAATACGTTTCAGATAACAAATTCGCCGATTTGAAAGGCGATGAGTTAAAAGAAGCTATTAAGGATGAAATCAGACATAAGGCTAAGGACTTGGTCGGTCAAATGATTACTGAAGGAACAACTCCAAGAAGACTGACTGACTTAATCGGTTCATTATGTGATTTGACAAGCGGTTCCGGAGATAAGGGAACACCTGTCGTATTTATCCAAGGATACTTTGATAATTTAGCTAACGACTAAATTATCCTTTTTTTACTATTTTTCTATCAAAAGATAAACTCAAAGATTTTGGGGTATCTGTAATTAATGCTTTTTTAGAACAATCATTATATAATTCCTTCAACAAACTTATATTATTAATGATTTTTAGGTGTAACTGTGCAAGTAACAAATCCAGAGCAACTGTTTGAACTAAAGGAAAACGAGTTCATAGGCGAACTTCCAACCCTTACAAACTCACAAATCAATTTCAACGGTATCAATAACATTCTGGTTTGCGAGGAAGGGGTAAATCTGTGGAACTCCAGAATCGATTTCAATTTGAACAATTCCATTCTCTACCTTTCAAGCGATACTCATAACTATTCTGTAAACATTTCACTGCACAACGACAACATCTGCTTTATCGGAAAAAACAATTTCTTCAACGGCATGACAGTATTTGTCCTTTCGGAGTCTAAGAACATATTCCTTGGAGATGACTGTTTCATTTCATATAATGTGGTTTTCAGAACTTCAGACGGCCATCCGATTTACAATGCCGAGTCAAAAAGAAGAGAGAATTTCGCAAAAAGCATATATGTTGGAGACCATGTGTGGTTGGGTCAGAATGCATTCATATTCAAGGGTTCAAAAATCGGTTCGGGCGCTGTAATCGGTGCAGGTTCCGTGGTTTCAAACAAGACAATCAATTCAAACACTACTTATGCAGGAGCTCCCTTAAAGTTAATAAAAGACAACAGCTTTTGGATTCCTCATTCAGTTCACGGATGGAACGAAGAGGATATAAGCAAAATGTCAGTTTATAATTCAGAACTGTTCGTATATGATGTTGACGATTCTACACTGAATTTTGATAGAATCGAAAACGACTTAAACAGCTTTTCAGAGCTGGACGATGTCGTATCATATATCTGGTCCACAATAATTGTTGGCGGAAAGAACAGATTTACCATAAAATAGGTGTATTATTATGAAAGCAGTTATCCCAGCGGCAGGCCTAGGTACAAGATTATTGCCTGCAACCAAAGCGCAACCGAAAGAAATGTTGCCTGTTTATGACAAGCCTACCATTCATTATGTTGTTGAAGAGGCATTGAAAGCAGGAATTGACGATATCATGATTGTCACAGGCAGAAACAAAAGGTCAATTGAAGATTATTTTGACAAATCACACGAACTTGAATATATGCTTCAAAAGGCAGGAAAGGACCGTGACCTGAAAAAGGTTAGAAAAATCACCGATCTGGCAGACATCTGTTATGTAAGGCAAAAGGATTTGAAAGGATTGGGCGATGCGGTGTTGGCTGCCGAAAGACATGTGGGCGATGAGCCTTTTGCAGTGCTTTTGGGTGATTCAATCGTCAAGTGCAACTCATGCACAGGGCATCTTGTTGATGTTTTTGAAAAATACCAGAAATCCACAATTGCAATAAGGGAAGTTCCAAACGAGCAGGTAAACAAGTATGGAATCATCAGCGGGTCTGAAATTGATGATGATATCTACAAAATCAGCAAGCTCGTTGAAAAGCCGGAAATCGGTCAGGCTCCTACAAATCTTGCAATTGTTGGAAGATATGTCCTCACGCCGGACATTTTTGACAAGATTAATGAAACCGAAGCAGGATTCAACGATGAAGTGCAGCTTACCGATGCAATATCCAAGCTCGATGAGGTTTACGGCGTCAATTACCACGGCAAGGTTTTCAACATTGAAAACAGGATAGGCTGGCTTACCTCATCAATCGACTTTGCATTGGATGATGATGAATTTAAGGATGATTTGATTGAATATATGAAAACTTTCATGGATTAATTGTTTTATATGATGTGATTATATGAATATTACTGTTATTGGAACCGGTTATGTTGGCCTTGTTACCGGAGCATGCTTTTCTAAAATGGGAAACAAGGTCTACTGCGTAGACATTGATGAAGAAAAAATTGAAGGACTTAAAGAAGGAATTTTGCCTATTTTTGAACCTCACTTAGGTACATTGGTTATCAATGGCCAGAAACAGGGGGATTTGGTCTTTACAACTGACATTAAAGAGGCACTGGATGATACAAACATCATTTTCATTGCTGTTGGAACTCCGATGGCTGATGACGGAAGCGCAAATCTTGACTATATTTTCTCAGCAGCCTCAGACATTGCAAACAACATCACAAAGGATTCACTGGTTGTAATCAAATCAACAGTTCCGATTGGAACAGGATTTAGGGTGAAAGAGCATATTGACAATATCTTAAAGGAAAAAGGCAGTGACGTTAAAATCCAGATTGCTTCAAATCCTGAGTTTTTAAAGGAAGGAAAGGCAATCGAGGACTGCCTAAGTCCGGATCGTATTGTCATAGGTGCAGAGTCTGAAGAAGTATTTGACATGCTTAAGGAACTCTATTATCCTTTTGTAATAAACCATGACAGGTTTGTTTTGATGGACGTCAAGTCATCCGAAATGACAAAATACGTTGCAAACGCAATGCTTGCAACCAAGATATCATTCATGAACGAGATTGCAAACATCTGTGAAGTCACAGGAGCTGATGTTCAAAAGGTCAGATTAGGAATCGGTTCTGACAAAAGGATTGGATACCATTTCATCTATGCCGGATGTGGATATGGGGGAAGCTGTTTTCCAAAGGATGTGCAGGCTCTAATCAACACTGCACAAACTAACGGATATGAACCAGAAATTCTTTCACATGTTGAAAAGGTAAATAAAAAGCAAAAGCTGGTTCTTGTCAACAAGATTACAAAAAGGTTCGGAGAAGACCTTTCAGGCATGACATTCGCCATGTGGGGACTTGCATTCAAGCCCGGAACCGATGATGTAAGGGAAGCGACTTCATTGGTGGTGGCTGAAGAGCTCATAAAAAGAGGTGCCAGAATAAATGCATATGACGCTCAGGCAACCGAAGAGTTCAAAAAGGCAATTCCTGATGAATGTTTGGAAAATATCAAATTTGCACAAAGCAGATATGAAACTGTTGACAATGCAGATGCGTTGATTTTAATAACCGAGTGGAAAGAGTTCAGAACTCCTGACTGGCAGTATCTGATTGAAAAGTTAAACAAATCCATAATCTTTGACGGTAGAAATATATATGATAAAAAAATCGAGGAGTATGGGTTTGAATTGTATCAAATCGGTTGTTAAATCGTGAAAAAATCATTACTTTTTTTCTTTTCTTTTTTTTATATAAATCAGTTAAAGTTCCTTATTTCATTAAAAAAAGCTAAGTAGTATTGTTTTATATAATATGTGCAACTTATATTATATCATATTGGGGGATGTTGAATTTGGCTTTTAAATTTTGTGTTGTGATGACTGCATACAATAGTGAAAACTATCTTTCTGTGGCCATCGAGTCTGTAATCAACCAGAGCCTTGACTTTAAACGAAATATTCAAATAATAATCATTGACGATGGAAGTTATGACCATACGCCTGATATTGCCCATTACTATCAGAACAAATATCCGAAAAATATCTTTGTTTTAAGAAATGATGAAAATTATGGGCCGTCCTATTCAAGAAACCGTGGTTTGGGTCATGTGCAGGCTGAATTCGTAAACTTCCTTGACAGTGATGATTTCATAACAGAATATGCATTCAGCAAAGCATTAGACCTGTTTAAAAAACATAAAGAAATTGACATCGTATCCATGCCAATTTATTACTTCGGATCAAGGCGTGGAGGACATTCCCTAAACTACAAATTCGAAAAGACACAGGTTATCAACCTGTATGAAAAGCCAGAATACATTCAGCTTTCTGGAGCGTCATCTTTTTTCAGATTTTCAGCTCTTCAAAACTACAAGTTCGAAGAGGGCTTGAGGGTTTCGGAAGACCCGCTTTTAATCAATCAGATGCTTTTGGACAATCCAAACATTGGATTTCTGGACGGATGTGCTTATTACTACAGAAAGCATGATGACCAAACATCTCTAATAGGTTCTTCAACCAATCACAAATCATATTTCACCTCTCGAGTGGACAGGTACTTTTTGGCATTGATAGACTATGCGCTTAAAAAGAAATCGGAGGTTCCAAAATTCATCCAGCACGTGCTTATGTATGACCTGCAGTGGATTTTTGAAATAAGAAGGATTAACCATCTTTTGGACCGCCAGGAAATCACAGTGCTTTATGCCAAATTAATCAAGATACTTTCATTTATAGATTCAGATGTAATCATTTTCCAAAAGTCAATTCCAGGAATCCTAAAGACCCATATTCTGCTTTTAAAAAAGCATGACGTCAAATATCTGGCTGACAAGAATTCCGTTGGAAATGACAAGTGCACTCATTTCGAAGAGCTGGAGCTCAACAGAATCAACATTGACATCTGCCAAATCGAAGGAGACGACCTTTTCCTATTGGGATACTTCACCACATTCACCCACGAGCCGAACATTCAGGTTAGAATCAATGACGAGCGTACAATTCCTGTTGAAATAATAAGTTTCCCTCAAAGGGACAACTTCTCACTGAACTTCAACTACGGATTCAACCATAACTTCAAGGTGTCAATTCCAATCGAAGACGGCATGAAAATCGAGTTCAGGGTCGATGATGACATATCCATTCCCGAATATTCACATATCTCAAGGCTTTCCAAAGTGTCAAAATATATGCTCTCGGACAAGTTCATAGTAAGGGACATGGATGATTCAATTTTAATCCAAAAGAGAACAACTTCAAACACATTCAAAAATGAGCTTCGAGCTTTTAAAAGCATTATATCCAAAAGGGAGGAAGGCTGGAGAACAGGTGTTCTTTTAAGATTCTTATATTTCTTCTATTATCCTGCCTACAAAGACAGGCACATCTGGATTTTCATGGACCTGCCGTATCGTGCAGACGACAATGCATTCCAGCTGTTTAAATATGCAGTTGCGGCAAACGACAAGGACATTGACAAGTATTTCGCCATTTCAAAGCATGACTATCAGGTTCAGGATGTTGAGATAATGGCAAACAAGTATCGCTCAAGCTCAAGGATGTTTAAAATCAAAAGGCTTCTCGGCCTTGGAAATCAGAGCAGCGAATACCAGAAGGTTGCTGATGTTGGTTTTGATATAGCATACCGGTCAATTCGCCACAGGCTTTATGCACTATTTGCTGAGGTAATCGTTTCATCAAACCCAGACAACAATATCATCTATCCGTTCTGGGGTAATTTCCCATTCCTTTCAGGCCTTGTAAAGTCAAAGACAGTGTTCCTGCAGCATGGGGTTACAAAGGATGACACATCATCATGGCTCAACAAGTATGACAAGAACCTTGACATGATAGTTACAGTGTCTGATGCTGAAAGGCAGTCATTTATAGACAACGATTATGGATATCCTGCAGATTCAATCAAGGTATTGGGTTTTCCAAGATTTGATAAACTTGAAAAGCTTGAAGACAAAAAGGAAATTGTTGTAATGCCTACATGGAGGCGCCATTACACAAACCTTAGTGATGAAAATTTCATGAGAACCACATTCTTCAATGCATTCAACAATCTTTTGAATGATGATGATCTGCTTGATTTTCTCGAGTCAAGGGGATACAGGCTGGTATTCAAGCCACACCCAAATCTATACAAGTTCATTCATCTGTTTGACAGAAACAATGATGTGGATTTCATTGACAGGGACTATTCGGAAATATTCAATCACTCTTCACTTTTGATAACTGACTATTCAAGCGTATTTTTCGATTTCGCATATCTCAAAAAGCCGGTAATCTATTACCATTATGGAAAGGACTATCACTTTGACGTTGAAAGCGGATACTTTGACTATGATGAAATGGGATTCGGACCTGTTGCAAAAACATCTGAAGAATTAAGAAACGACATCATATCATGCGTTTTGCATGACTGTGAAATGGAGGATGTCTATAAGCAGCGTGTGGACGAATTCTTCAAATTCAATGACCATGAAAACTCCAAAAGGGTCTATGAAGCAATCCGTAAAATGAAATTCAACCATTAATTACTACTTTTAACCCGCACAAAGTTACAAAATCTTTAAATACATTCCAATGTTAATTACTATTAAAGGGGATTTAATCATGTATGTAAAAGAAGTATTAGATGATTTGGGAATTAGAATTAAACTGCCTCAGCACTGGTATTCAACAGATGTTGGAGCTGAGTTTGAAGAACCGAAACTTATTCAAAATGACGATATCATAAAAATAGAAGCCGAAAGCGGTGAAAATACAAAGGTCATAGTCATAGACACCAATGACGGAATGAGCGTTGTAACCCGCTTTGCTGACGGAAAGGTCATAGGAGTAAAATATCTTAATAACAAGGATGATTTCGAGTATATCGGAAAACCGTCCGAGCTATACTTTTAAAAACCTGCACACCAGAACACCACTCACCATACCAATCAATGCACCGCAAAGCACATCAAATGGGAAATGCATGCCTATATAGATTCTGGAAAATGCAATCACAACCAGAAACAGAGCCATTATCACCCAAACCAATTTATAATTTTTAAAGTAATCCTTGGCCTTGAGCACGATTACGGTTGCAACCGCAGCAGTTGTTGCGGAATGCCCTGACGGGAAGGAATTCGGATCGCTTGAGGATGAAACTCCGCCTGAACCTAGATGGTTTACATGGTCAAGTATCATGTATGGCCTTGGCATGTGGAATGCCATTTTCAGCACACTTGTAATGACAAACATCAAAAGAATGGCTGCTGCAATCAGTTTGACGAGTCCGTAGTATTTTCTTGTGTTGAAAATGTTTTGTCTTGTTATTACTAGAAGTATAATGAATAAAATGGCCAGAAAGGTCAATCCGCCGAGATGGGTGAAGTTCGGAAGCACCGCATCAAAAATCGGATTGCTCAGGTCATTGTTGATAAAATAAAAAATTTCTGTATTAAAATCCATATAGTATATTTTTTCCAAAGTAGTTAATACTTGTTGCCCTCAAAAAATTAGATGGAATGGATTTTAAACAATTATTCAATTCTATAATGATGCCTTGCATTGGTATTGTAAGAGTTTTTTAGGTCTCTTCTGTGATTTTGCACTGAAGAAGCGGATTACTATAATGAAAGAATCAGACATTTTGAAAGTGGAGACTATAGTGGCACCAGAAAAGTTGATTTAAATGCCATTAGGAAATAATTCCGACATGTCGCAATTTTCCTCACAAGGGATTGTTTGTTTTATCAATTATGTTTGATTTTTTGAAAAAGTATAATTAATAGTTTAATCTAAATCTTAATTATTTAAAGTATGGTAAAAATTTTGCCGTGCTGTAAATTAATGGAGGATAATGTTATGGCTGATAAAAAAGCTCCTGCAGATGGTTGGCCAGTAATTAGTGGAGACTATATAGTAGGAGATCCGGAAAGTCCTGTGGCAGTTACAACTCTTGCTTCTCACATTGAAGCTGAATTAAGCGGAGCTGCAATTGCAGGACCATGTAAGACAGAAAACTTGGGAATAGAAAAGGTGGTTGCAAACATCATATCAAATCCGAATATCAGATTTCTGATATTGGCAGGCGCTGAAGTGCAGGGCCACATTACAGGCCAGAGCTTCAAGGCATTGCACGAAAACGGCGCTGATGCTGATAAGAAGAAAATCATCGGAGCAACCGGTGCGATTCCTTTTGTGGAAAACGTGCCTCTTGAAGGTGTTGAACGCTTCCAGCAGCAATTGGAAATTGTTGACCTCATCGATACCGAAGATGTCGGTGCAATCCAATCCAAAATCAATGAATGTGTTGAAAAGGATCCTGGCGCAGTTGAGGCTGACCCTATTGTCATGGAAGTCGATGAGAAAAATGAAAGAATGGTAATCGTTGACAAAAAGAAAAAGGATAAGGCATCTGAAGAAGCTTAAATCTTTTTTCACTCTCTTTTTTTTAAATAATTCAAAAATAGGACAGAATTCAAAACTCAATATGTTCTGTCAAAATAAAAAATGAAAAATGAAAAATGAAAAATTATAAAATTGAAATTATACTACGATTTCTTCAATTAATTTTTCATTTGGGGCATTAATATTTACAAATTGGTCTCCTGATTTGTATAGGAATATTGAACGGCCGTCTTTTTCAAGGAAAATTCCATCTTTACCGTTAATTGTTTTATTTTTGGCATTTGGGTCTTTAACAGGCATGTTTACATCATAGGGATATATAAAAATAAATTATTTTTCCCAGTTTGTTTAAAGCTCAATACTTTCCACAGTTACTTTGATGATTTGGAATTTTTCATTTCCTCGATTGCACTTTTTTAAAAAAGATAAACTTTATATAGTAAATGCAATATATTACTTATTACCTTGGTGTGAACTTGCATTTTTCTAAAAAATGTAATTAAAAACCAATAAGTTTATATACTATTACTACTAAAGTATGTATGAAAATATGTATTTTCTCAAAGAAAATGCATAGGAAATATCATGTATATTTCTAAAAAAGATATCACCATTGTTCACATGTCTTATCTTTTGAGGTGAACATCAAAAAATAGTAGGAATTGATAATATGGATAAAGCAGAGAAAAATAATGAAAATGTAATCAACTGGTCTGAAAAAGTCAGAAACCTCGATGACAATATCCGCCGCGAAATTGGAATCGAAGGTGAAAATGAAGCAAAGCACATTTTAATCAAGGTGCAAACCAAATCAGCAGAGTCAATCGAACCTGCATTCATCGTAGATGAGGACGACACATTCCTCGACCTCTTTGTATTGTCACCGCAGGGTTCCGGAATCACATCAACTGCCGTGTTGAAATCCAACATCCAAAGCGTTGGAGTAATCGGCGGGGTGTCTGCTGAAAAGATGGAAGCGAGCGAAATACCTGAGAAAACAGGTAATGATGACATTGGAGGCCTCTACCAATAGGCCTTCCAATATTTGGGATGATTATGAAGCGAAAATTCAAATCACGCAAAAGACACAGAAACAATGCATATTATGATAGGGAACTGTTGTTCAACAAAAAGATAAAGCAGTTTCAAAATGACTATTACAATCTTTCCAATCCTCCTCTTCCCGAAGAGTATCGCAAAATGGATATGCTCAGAAGAGACATCAAATATCTCCTGAGATGCCAGGAGTATAAGGTATGGAAAAAGTCATACAACCGCAAACATGCTTATTTCGACCAACTCACCCTATTCAAGTCAATGTACATGATGTGGAAAAGAAAAACCTTTTTCACCTACATTGAAGAATACCACAACGTACCTCACCACTTGGCCCTTTGGGCAAAAACAATCGGTGCAAACATGGTTCCGGGACGTGTGTTCGGAACCTAATCTTTTATATTTTAACATATAAAAATATCTACAGAGGCTAAACATGAACAAGGTAAAACTCGCAGATATTGCAGAGGTAATATCTGGTCTGTCATATAGAAGATACAAGGATGAAAGCGAAGATTCCTATGATGTGATTGTTCAAAGATCCATCAGAAAGGACGGAATCCTGAAGGATTTTGAAAAGGTCAGGCTTGTAAAGCCAAAATCCAGATATTTCACAAAATCAGGAGACATCCTGATGAAGATGCCGTATCCGTATGATGTTGTTTGTGTTAGCCATGAAAACCTGGTTGTAAGCGACAGGATAGCCATCATCAGAGTCAACAAGAATTTCAACCCTTCGTTTATAGCCCATCTGCTTTCAAATGCACATGTCAAAAAGCAGCTGCATGAACTTGGAAGTACAGAAAGAATACCACACACATCACTGAAGGAAATTAAGGAATTAAAACTAATCATTCCCGACAGAAAAACACAGGACAAGTGCGCTGAACTCTTGGATCTCATCAACGAAAAGATAGTCGCCGACAGGGAAATGCTTCAATATGACAGAAACCTGAAGGAAGGAATTCTAAACGAAATCTGGGAAGGTGGCATGGATGTTTAGGTCAAAATCCCACAACAGAATGATTCTTCACAAGCTCATGAGAAAGGGAAGGCGCAAAAATCTTCCTTTAAACATGAGATATTATGTTCTCTATGCATTTTTATACAAATACATGTCAGACAAGCTTAAAAATCACCTGATGTATTATCTTTCAGGCGATGAGGCCGATTTGAACATGCTTTACCTGACCGGAGAAGGAACCGACGACTTGAGGCAGTGGGCCTTGAATGATATGGGATATTTTTTCACCTCCCAATCCGCATTCATTGACCAGTTCATATCAAACAAGTATGTGGATGATATTTTCAGTCCGGATTTTTTCAAAAACCTTAAAAACAACATAGAATTCAGCCAGAACAATCCGTCAAAAGACTATTTTGACCAAATCATTGAAATCTTGGAGGATAAGCTTAATTTCACAAGCCTTTACGGCGATGAGGATTTGACATCATTTATGAGCAGCTACATCTTTTCAATATCAAAATTCGATATTGATGAAAGGGAGTTCACATTCTCCCAGGTCTATGATGCAATCGCATATTCAAGGCAAATCCGGCTTTCATCAACTCCCGACTACATTTCAGAGCTTATAAATTCAATCGTAAAATCCCAAAGAAACGTTGTGTCAAATGCATATGATCCTTTCCTAAAGGACGCTTCAATACTATTTAACCTTTACAGCCAATTCACCATGTCCGACATTTATGCAAAGGAAAACAACGAGCTGCATTATTTCTACTCTCTAATCAAGGCATTCATCAATGAAATCAACTTCGAAAATCTTCACATGTCTCGGGAAAATGCAATCAAGTCAATGTCATATGATTCACAGCTTTTTGACGTCATCGCTTCAAAGCTTCCCAACAGCTTCGACGAGTTTTCAAAAACCACTCTCAAAAGCCAAAGCATTGAAGTTCCAAGCGAAACGGATTTCAAGGAAAAGCTGTTCAATAATCTTGATATGGATAAATTGAGCGATGATAAGGAGGCTCTTGAAGCCTTGAAGGTACTTGAAAAGCGTTTAAATGCTATGGAAAAAAGTGAAGTGACCTCTTTTACAGGTGAATATGAATCCCTAAAGGACAGTGAGTTTCTGTTTTTAATCAATATGATCAATTCCCTTAAGGACAACGGGCTTATGGTGATATCACTTTCACAGAATTTCCTATTTAAAAATTCACTGGCCCTTTTGAGAAAGTTCCTGACATTTGAAAACAACTATATTGATGCAGTCATTTCCCTTCCAGAAGAGCTGGGCGGCGTAATCCGGCCTGAAGTAGTAATTGTATTTCGCAAAAACAAAAGTTCGGATGATGTCGTATTCATTGATCTCTCCAAGAAGTACGGAACCGAAATGTCACCAAACACTTTTCCGGGTCTTGTCAAGCGCAATCTTGTTTTGGACAAAAAAACAATATCAAACATAATTGACGTCCTTAACAACCGCAAAACCGTCGATAAGTTCTCTGAAATCGTTTCACTAAAACAGCTTGAAGAGAATGATTTCAATCTCTCAGTTTCAAGATATGTCGATACCTATGATGGTGAATTCATTCGTCTGAATGATTTGAAATCAGATAAAAAGAAAATTGATGAAAAGATGGATAGTCTCAACGAAAGAATCGATGAATTGATGGGCGATTTGAATTTCAGATAGCATCAAAGAATTTATTGATGTTTTCCCTGTGCCCTACAAAGACAATGAGGTCGTTTGCAAGGAGTTTGAAGTGTGGGGTCACGTCAATGAATGTGTCCTTTCCGCGTATTACACCGGTTATGGTAAGGCTGTTTTCTGTAAATGGAAAGTCATCGATGCTTTGGTCTTTGGATACTCTAAGTGAGTCGACTTCCAAATTTGTGTATTTGTGGTTTAGATATGTAGATATATCTTCTGAAGTTACGCTACGGAATGCATCATAATTGTTAGAACGAAGATCGTTGACAGCATCTGTAATCTCATCGACATCCTTGTTATAATAATCCATGATTCTTGTAAACATCATGATACTTGTTTCGAACTCCTTCGGAATAACTTCATCAGCACCGGCCTCAATAACATCATCCAGATTTTTCAGATATCTTGTACGTACGATAATGTGTATGTCGGGGTTCAGCCTGCGCGCTGCATCTATTGTCTTAATGGTTTCATCATAAGTTGAGGATGATATGACTATGCATAGTGCGGAGGTAATGCCCAATTCTTTCAGGACACTTTCGTTTGACCCTTTGCCGTATATGACTGGAAGTCCCATTGCCTGCTGGTTTTCAACGATTACCGGATTCATGTCAACAATCCGGTATGGGATGTTGAATTTCTTGCAGGCTCTTGCCATATGCTTCCCGTTTCGTCCAAGACCGACAAGGATTACGTGGTCTGATATGTCCTGAGGGTCTTCAATTTCCTCAGGCAGTGTCATGAGTTCCTCGTCTATGTCGAAGTAGTCTATATTGTTGAAGAGCCTTACTATTTTGGGAGTCATCTTTTCCAGAAACGGAGTTGCAGACATTGTAAGGATGCTCACGCCCAGAAAGACGCTGAAGAATTGGTTTGTCATCAGACCATAATTCATTCCTTCACGGGCAAGGACGAATGAAAATTCCCCAATTTGGCTTAAAAGAACTGCAATGCTTATTGTTACTTTTGAAGGCAGCTTCAAAGCCATTCCAGTAATCAGTGTTGCAGTAAATTTAATTACTAGAATTATTACAGTAAGGACCAGTATGGTCACTATATTGTAAAGGAAAAGATGCAGGTTGACCATCAGCCCGATACTTATGAAAAATATGCTCATGAAGACATCCTGGAACGGTTGGATGTATCCCAGGGTCTGATGGGAATACTCTGTATTTGAAATCAGAAGTCCGGCTATGAAAGCTCCAAGTTCAGGCCCTATCCCGATTAAACTTGTTCCAAATGTTGTTCCCATACAGATGAAAAGTGTCAAAAGTAAAAACAAATCCCTGTTTTTGGTTTTGGCGGCATCCCTTAACGCAAGTGGTATGAACCATTTTGCGCCGACATATAACATGACAACCAGTCCTATACATTTCACAATAAGTGAAGGCAGGTTGTTGAACGCCAGTTCATGTCCTCCGAGAAGGGGAGTAATCAGTATAACGATAATTACTGCAATGTCCTGGAAAATCAGAATACCTAATGTCACCCTTCCCTGAACTGAATGGGTGATATGTCTTTGCTGCATTATCTTCATGACGATTGCGGTACTTGAGAATGCAACCAGAAATCCGAAAAATAACGCTGAGTTGGGGCTAAGTCCTAAAATCAGTCCCAGTGCGGATATGAGAATTGTCGTAATGGATACCTGAAGGAAACCTCCGATGAGAGCATAACGCTTGATCGATGAAAATTTCTCAACTGAAAACTCAAGACCTATAATGAATAGGAGAAATATGACTCCAAGTTCTGAAACGGTAGAAATCAGGCTTGTATCGTTGATTGCATGACCAAGCACGATTCCAGTAAAAAAAAGACCAATCATTGTTGGCAGCTTTAATTTGTTGAAGACCAATAACACTATTACTGCAGTAATAAGTATTATTGACATGTTTCCAAGTAGCGCTAAATCCATAATTTACCTGGGTTTTAAAAAAGAGTTAAAAATAAGAAAATATTAGTAGATTAGATTCTACTAACTTTAATCAATGATTCTATAGGCACTTCTTCAATTTCTGAAAGACCTGCCTTATCAATCAATACAACTACACAGAGAGGTTCTCCGCCTAAATCCTTTACGGTGTGGATTACTTCACGTGCAGTCTTTCCGCTTGTGATGACGTCATCTACAATTACGACCTTTTTGCCTTCGACGCTTCCGAAGTTGGTACTTATTGTACCTTCGTCATCGCTTTTGTCATTGTCTTTTCTGTGCTTGTGAGGGTGGAATATTGCAAGGGAAGTGTCGACACCGGTCATTTCCTCCAACAGGTCAGACATCATTGTAGCAAATGGAATTCCGCTCACTGCAATTCCACAGACAACTTCAGCTTCGCCGTGAATCAATGTCATGTCGCTTAATGCACTGGCAACATATCTTAAACGTGCAGCATTTCCACCAATGCTTTTCCAGTTAATGGCAAAGTCAGTTGGTGCATCTGCTTTTACTTCGGTTGGTTTTTGCAAGGTCAACCATCTTGCAGTGTCCATACTTACATTGAGTTCATCAGCAATTTCGCCGGTAGTAAATCCGTGCTGTCTGAGTTCCTGAGCCTTTTGAATTAATTTTTGTTTCACTTATCTCACCTATTTGAGTTCATCTAAACTAACTGGTCTATGTTCTTTTGAGGATTTGTTAGCTGCAATGACCATTTTAAGAGCTTTAAGCCCATCTTCACCAGTTATGACTGGTTCTTTTTCTTCAACAACTGAATTGAGGAATGATTTTAATTCACCTTTGAGAGGTTCTTCGTGTACGATTTCAATATCCTGAGCAAATTTACCGAAGACTTCGATGCTTTGTTGGATGTAGTCAACAGAAATGATTCCTGCTGTTCCGGTAAGTTCTAATTCTCTACGTTTGTAAGGAGTAAGCCAGTTTACTTCGATGATTCCTGTTGATTCATTGTCAAAGCTTACCATTATCTCTGCATGGTCTTCAAATTCGCTGTCATCGAAACTGCTGTTCATTGTTCCGTAAACCTGGGTAATTTCCTCTTCAAACAAGTAGTTCATGATGTCCAAGTCGTGAATTGCAAGGTCAATTGATACACCGACATCCTTTATTCTTGGTGGAAGTGGTCCTACTCTTTTTGCAAAAGCAGATACTATATCTCCAATAACTCCATCATCAATAAGCTCTTTTGCTTTTTGAACTGCGGGGTTAAACCGTTCAACATGTCCTGTTGCGAGAATAACTCCTGCCTCTTTTGCAGCTGCAATCATTTCTTCAGCTTCAGTTAATGTGAATGCAATTGGCTTTTCAACCAGAACATGCTTTTTATGTTTTATTGCTTCCATTACAACAGCATGATGGAATGTTGTTGGTACACATACGCTTACTACTTCAATTTCCGGGTTTGCGAGTAATTCACAATAGTCGGTATAACCTTTCGCACCATATTTCTTCTCAATTTTTTTGAGTGCCCTTTCGCTAACGTCAGAAACACCCATCAAATTAGCTTCTTCCATTTTATGGTATACACGAACATGGTTTTCACCCATTGCTCCTACTCCAATAACTCCTACGTTTACAGTTCTCAATTCAATTCCTCCGTTTAAACATAATCCTCGAAAAGTTTTCCGATACGTTTGCCAAGTTCAACCGCATCTTTAATTGAACCCTTTTCGCTTTGCTCTTTAAGGATTTCTCCATCCTTGGTTAATAATATTGAATAAATATTAAATTCTTTGTCATTCATGCGTGCTATGGAACCGATTGGCCATTGGCATCCAACGCCCAATTCCTCAAGCACTTTCTTTTCTGAAAATACTTCCTGCATTGAAACATAATCATTCAGCTTGGAAATCTTGTCTTTTACATCAGAGTCCTTTCTTGTAATGATTGCCAAAGCCCCCTGACCTGCAGGTGGGGTAATGTAGTCAAGCGGAAATACTGTCTTTATGTATTTTGTCAGATTCAATCTTTTAAGTCCTGCCTCAGCCATTATAGTAGCATCAAGGTCAGTTTCAAAGACTTTATTGATTCTGGTTTCGATATTTCCTCTGATTGGCTTAAGTTCAAATTCCTTTTCATAATGATTGCAGAAAGCTTCCCTTCTAAGGCTGCTGGTTCCAAGTTTTGAACCTGCTTCAAGTTCATTCCAGCTTTTTTCAGAAATCAATACTTCATGGGGGGATTCACGCTTTGGAACGGCAACAACTTCAAGGTCTTCATCCAGTTCGGTAGGCAGATCCTTGAAACTGTGGACGGTAAAATCAACTTCCTCTTCAAGAAGTGCAATATCAAGCTCCTTGGTGAAAAGGCCTTTTGAATCCATATTGTACAATTGTGAGGTTGTGATTTTATCTCCTTTTGTCTTAATAATTTCAACGTCAATCGCTTCTTTGGTTAATTTTGATAAATCGGCACATACTTGATTTGTTTGTGCTAAAGCTAACTGACTACCTCTAGTTCCAACAATCATTTATTATCCCCATTTTTTAATTTTTCATTCGTATAAGCCTATAACTTATAAGAATTTTTACATTGTTAATTTTTATAATTAATTATAATTAAATGTTTCAATTTTTCTAGTAATTACTGGAAAAATCATCTTTGTGAAAGATTGCTGTAACTTGACCTATATATGAAAAGAAGATTTTTATTGTCGCTTATTGCTTTAGTGTAACAGTCATTGTAGTTTTCGATTATTTCTGCATTTCTGGTGATTTTTTCAGATATTGAAATGCCGACTTCACCGGTCAGTATCAGCCTGCAGTCAGTGGTGTTTAAAAATTCGGCCAGTTTGTCCTCATCAATTTCTTCACAGGTAATTCCATAGTCTCCGCCGATTGCAACGTAATAATCATCAAGATTATCAATCATGTTCATTGATTCCTTTATGGCCTGTGTGTTGATTCCGGGATTTATCTCTTCGATTATTATTGAATTTTCAATAGTCTTTTTATTGGTTCTTCCGGCAATGCCCTTGTAATTTTTCAAACCATCGATTATTTTTTGCTCAGGTATTTCAAGACATAGTGATGTCAGGACAACTCCCAAAACATTTGATACGTGGTGCGGACCGGGTGCAAATGTCTTCACTGTGATTTCACCATTCAATACATTGTCTTTAATGCTTTTGACATCCCTATAAACAATATCGACTGTTGTTTCATCAAGACTGTATGTTACGTTTCTGACATGGAGATTGGAGGATTTGTCACTTAGCGAAAATGTATTTGCCTTGGTGTGTTCGATATCACTGTAATATTCGTCATAACATTCCTTTTGGCATGCTACAGTATTGCATCTGAAAACCTGTGCTTTTGCTCTGCTTGCAGAGCTTCTGCTTTTGGCAATGGGGTAGTCTTCGGCAATGTTTGTTAAAAGTCCCACATCTCCAATGCCTGTGACTCCAAGTGAGCTTTCAAAAATGGCTGAGGAGTATTTTTTCAAATTTTCGCTGATAACTTCGCCTTCAGCTATCTTGCATATTGGATTTGCGACCTTATATGCCAAATCAATTGTTTCCTTGATGTTTGCAGGTGTTATTGAAATGTTCCTTTTAAGGACAATCTCATTTTCATCTGAATAAAGAATTGCGCCAAGGCTTGATAAAATCAGCGGGTTTTCATCAATGAGAATTTCTTTTAGCATGAAAACGGAGCTTGTCTTCCCCTTGACTCCTGTAACTTCAATTTTAGGAATGTCTTTTCCCCAGTCATCAAGAATTCTTGCTATTATTTCATGGTGTGTTAGAGATTCGTATTTTAAATTCGGATTGTAACTTTCAATTTCATCTTCGCTCATCGGAAGATGTATGGGTGCGATTATGCATACATTGCCCTTGAGATTGCTCATATCTTCAAAACCGATGACGTTTACGCCGTAAACCTCAAGCATCTTTTCGTCAATGCTTTTCATGGTATTGTAGATGTCGATGGCATGGACTATTTTTCCGGTTTTGGCAAGGCTTACTGCAATCTTGACGCCTCCATGGGTCATGTCGATTACTACATAATGCAATTTAGCACCAGCTGTTGTCCTTTTCAAGTCCGCCCTGTGCAAGCTTGTTTTTTACCTTTTTGTAGAAGTATTTGGTTGATGTTCTGATTAGATAAACGCTTTTGTCGGATTTTTTGAATTTGATTTCCTCTTCGTATTCTGCCTCTTCGTTTCTCTGACCGTCCATTACAAATACTGCAGTCTTACCTTTCTTAAGCAATTTTACTGTGATTTCACTGTTGTCGGATACGATGAATGGCCTTGCGCCTAGCTTATACGGACAGATTGGAATTATGATAAATCCTCCGACTTTCGGATCAACGATAGGTCCTCCGGCAGACATTGAATAAGCTGTTGAACCGCTTGGGGTTGAAACTATTAGTCCGTCAGCCCTTACCTCTTCAATGATTTCTCCGTCCACCTTGATTTGGAAGTGCTGCATTTTTGCAGGCTTGTTGGTCATTATTACAACTTCGTTCATTGCGGTGTAGTAGTGGTTTTCGTGGGATACGACAAGTTTTGTCCTGTTTTCCTTGTAGTAGTTTCCTTTAAGAACCTCTTCTAATGCTTTGAATGTGTCTCTTGCTTCAATTTCAGTTAAAAATCCGACGGTACCCATGTTTATACCGAATATTGGTGTTTCATCTTTCATCTTTGCCTGTGCTCTTAAAAGGGTTCCGTCCCCTCCAAGAACGATTGCCATATCACATTCAAAATCGGTTATTTCGCATGCAAGCTGCTTGTAGTCGATATTGAAGTTGATGTCATCCAAAAGATGGGCAATGTCTGGATATTTCCTTTTGGTCTTTTCAATAATTTTGTCCAGTTTCGGATTTTCCTTCAGCTCAATCAGCTTTTGAACCAGCCTTTTTTCGATTATGACCTCCCTTCCGTTGGTGAGCAGGTAATCCACAAGCTGTGCTGTAAAGAGGATCGGACGTTTCTGATCGATTCTGCTTACGATTCCTATTTTTCCAATGAAATCGGTTTGATTGTCATTTAAGATATCAATCATCTGTTTGTGAAGGATTCTATTGTTGGCAGCAATTACGATTGTCTTTTCGTGAATGCTCAATTTGTTGTTTAGCTTTTCACCGTATTTGTCGGTAATTATTCCACCTGCTTCTTCAAGAATCAGTTTGGATGCTGCAATATCAATGATTCTACTTCCCCTAAGGTCGATGAATGCATCATATCTTCCGCTTGCAACATATGAGATTTCAAGCACTACGCTTCCAAGCACTCTCATTCTTCTTGCATTGTCGACCAGATGTGATGCAGCTGAGGTTCCGCTTTTTGTAAATCCTCCGAGGGTAATGTCGCTGATGTTTACTGTATTGCTTGGATGCACTTCCTCATTGTTCAGCCAGCAGCCTTTTCCCTTTTCAGCTTCAAAAAAGTTTCCGTTGCCGAAGTTGCTTATAAAACCCAGTTCAACATCGTTCAATGTGGCAAGCCTTCCTTCAGGCACGCTTGCAACAGCTATTGAAATGCCGTATGCAGGGATTTCCTTGATTGCATTGCTTGTTCCGTCAATAGGATCAACCAGGAATATGAATTTTGGCCTTTCTTCCTCATCAAAGTCATCACGCCTCAACTCCCGTGTCAAGATAATGCTTCTTTTGGTTCCCCTACCTAATTTCAACTCTCCGATTTCTTCACTTACAATATATGAAAGAACCGGTGCATTTTTCAGTATGTTTATGACCTTCTCTTCGGCGATAATGTCGATAAATGATGTGGGTGTTCCGTCGGCTCCCATCTTCACCTTTTCACCGGATTCCGGTTTTCCAACATATGGCCTTATTGCTCGGCCCACTTCCCTTATGATTTCATATGCAAGGTCTGTTGCAATTTTTTTATCCTGTGCATCCATGTTATCCCTCAATTATTTCATCTTTTAGGTATACTACTGATGCAACAACTGATGCAATGTTTTCAACAGTTGCTGTGCTTGATTCAATAATCATTTCCCTGATGTCGACATCTCTTTTCTCCATCATGTATCTTACCATGAATTCGGCTTCATTCCTTAACTCTTCAGGGCTTTTGTCAATTCCGGTTGTCTCGACGACGCAGCCTAATTCATTTCCAATAGCTACTGCAACGACTGCAGTTATTTCGGCTCCCGGTTTGGATGATGTAACTTCGGATAAAACGCAGTTTACCATGCTTCCCGCTTTAAGTTTAGGCAATTCCTGAATTTCGGCATTGCCTGCAAGCATGCTTGATACTTTAATTAGGTTTACATCACCGATTCCGGCGTCACTCAATGCATTGTCGAAGGCATTCAGTTTTGTTGGGCCTTCAGACTTTCCACTTACTATAGCTATTTTCATTATATCACTTAATTTAATATTTTGATATTTATCATATAATAAATTACTCATATTTTTTAATTGCCCATTTATGAATTGGGCTTTCATTTGGGGCTTTGATTTAAAAACAAGGCTTTATTTCAACCTTTAAAAAAAGCAAAATAATCGAATACTTTATATAAAATAGAAAATATATCTTATATTAATCTAATAATATTCCTTATTATAAGATTATAAAAACCGGTTTTTATTTATGGAGGAAAATTAATGTCAACAAAAGTTGTAGAAATTAAAACATTAAAAGTTGGAAAATATATTGTTTTAGGCGGAGAAGCTTGTAAAATTATTAGTTATACTACTTCATCTCCAGGTAAACACGGAGCGGCAAAAGCAAGAATTGAAGCTGTAGGTGTATTCGACAACCAAAAAAGAAGTCTCGTTAAACCTGTAGATAACAAAGTAGATATTCCTATTATCGACAAAAGATTAGGTCAAGTCATTTCCATTCAAGGCGACAACGTTCAAATTATGGATATGGAAAACTATGATACCATTGACTTACCAATGCCTGAAGATTTAAAAGACGACATCGTCGAAGGTATTGAAGTTGAATATATCGTCGCTTTAGGAAACATGAAAATAATGAGAACTAGAGGATCTGCTTAATTCCTCTAATTATTTTCCTTTTTTAGATAAATTATGCTTTTTAATACATACGAACCGTGGAAATTTGCATTTTCATCTGAAAATGAAGAAATAAAAGAAAACTCATATGGGATAATCGGAGTTCCCTTTGACAGCACTACTTCTTATCACTCCGGTGCACGTTTAGGACCAATCGTTGTGCGTGAAGCATCATTTGGTTTTGAAAAATTCAATACTGTTTTTAACAAGAGCCTGACAGCCACATTTTATGATTTCGGTGACGTCAATGTTGTTCCTGGAAACTGCGAAAAGACATCACAGATTGTTGAAGACACCGTCAATGAAATTTTGGACATGAATCTCAAGCCGATTATAATTGGAGGAGAGCATTCGGCATCAATCGGAGCCATCAAGGCATTGTGTGGAAGATATGAAAAATTGACAGTGATTCACCTCGACGCTCACAGGGATCTTGCATTCGAATTCATCGGCGAGAAATACTCTCATGCAACAGTAATGAGGAGGGCTCACGAAATGGGTGCCGATTTGGTACAAATCGGAATAAGGTCATCATCACTTGAGGAAGAGGAATTCGTAAAGTCAACATACAATGTCCAGACATTCAAAAACAAGGATGCCCACAAGCATATGGATGCAATAAAATATTATCTCACCAACATCGACGGACCAATCTACATTTCAATAGACATGGATGTCATAGACCCTGCCGTTGCTCCTAATGTTGGAAATCCGACACCAGGTGGATTGCTCGTTCATGAAATAGAATCAATTCTAAAGACATTGTGCCATAAGACTATTGTAGGATTGGATGTCGTTGAAACTGCAAGTGACAGATTGGGTGATGCCACTGCCGTTGTAGCCTCAAAAATAATCTATGATTTTTTAACATTGATGGAATAATTATTTAACCTTATTTTTTCATATAATATCATATGAGAATCAAGGGACCAATATTTATTGAAACAATTTTTCTTTTGATAGCATTTTCAATCTATTTTTTCTCTGGAAATGTGTTTTTCATATATAATTTTGCATTTATCGGAACTTCTGTAGCTGTTGGTGTGTTTTTAACTCAAAATGGTTATAAGTTCGGTCGCAATATCATAATGCTTGCGGTAGGATCATATATTTTGATATATGTTGGAATATTGGGCAGGGAAAATCTTTTGCTTTCCGGATTCTGGTATTATCTGTTTTTGGGAGTATTTGAAGCTGCTGTAGTTCACTATCTTATAGCTAAAATTGCAGGTCCTTTCATATTCGGCCGTGGATGGTGCGGATATGCCTGCTGGACTGCGATGATATTGGATCTGCTTCCATATAAGACTCCTGCCAATGAACGAAAGAACTGGGGATATGTGAGGTATGTGCTCTTTGCATCCATATTGTGTCTTGTTTCAGCACTCTTCATATTCAAGGTAAATCACCTGGACAATGTTTTGTTTTACATGTTCGTCATTGGAAATGTCATATACTATGTTTTAGGGATATTCTTGGCATATAAACTAAAGGACAACCGTGCATTTTGCAAATATGTATGTCCGATTACAGTATTTTTAAAGATGTCAAGTTATTTCTCACTTTTGAGGGTGAAAGTCAACAGGGATAAATGCAATGAATGCGGCAAATGCATGAAAAGATGTCCGATGGATGTTGAAATTTTAAACAATTCCAGAAAGAGAAAAAACGGAACAGAATGTATATTGTGTCTCAATTGCGTTATGGATTGTCCGAAAAAGGCAATAAGTATATGATAATTAAAAAATAATGGATGATTATCGATAACATTATTAATTTCATTTTATATACTGATTAATATCGGAATTCATGTTTTCCAAGGTGCACTGTATGTTGGATGATTTTTTCAAATTTAAGGAAAATGGGGCTGATTATAGAACTGAAATAATTGCAGGCATCACCACATTTCTTGCAATGGCTTATATTTTAGGTGTAAATCCGTCGATGCTGGCTGAAGGTGGAATGCCTGCCAATGCAGTATTTTTTTCAACAGCAATTGCATCAGGTCTCGCATGTATAGTTATGGGATTGGTTGCCAAATTCCCTGTTGGATTGGCTCCTGGTATGGGGCTGAATGCCCTTTTCACATATACAATCATATTGGAAATGGGAAACTCCTGGGAAACTGCACTTGCAGCAGTATTTATTTCATCCATAATATTTTTTATCATTACCATCTCAGGTTTAAGGGAAGCTATTTTAAATCTTATTCCTGCAGATTTGAAAATAGGTATAGGTGCAGGTATCGGATTTTTCCTGGCATTTCTTGGATTTAAAGGTGCGGGAATTATTGTAAATGACCAGTCAACTTATGTTACAATGGGTAATCTGCTTGCACCTTCTGTAATTTTGGCTTTGATTGGCATTTTAATAACATTGGTTTTCTATATTCGAAAGGTGCCAGCAGCAGTATTTTTCGGTATGATAATCACTGCAGCAATAGGCATTGTATTCAGTTTTTTAGGATTCGGAACTGGAAATCCGTTAATGCCGTCAATTCCTGCACAATTCATATCTGTCAATTTTGATTTTAGTCTCTTTGGAGGATTTTTGCGAGGATTCGCACAGCTTTTCTCAAATATTCCTAACCTGTTTATGATGGTGTTTTCGCTTCTTTTTGTTACATTCTTTGATGCTACCGGAACTTTAATGTCATTAGGTAAACAATGCGGGTTCATTGATGAAAAAGGTCAATCGATGGGAATTGAAAAGGCATTTTTAAGTGATGCTATAGGTGGAATAATAGGTTCTGTATGTGGTACAAGTACAGTAACTGCTTTTGTTGAAAGTGCAACAGGTGTGGGCATGGGTGCAAAGACAGGTTTGGCATCTGTTGTAACTGGTATCTTATTCTTGCTTTCAATATTTGTCGCTCCACTCATATTGGCATTGTTTACTCCTTCTGTAACTGCTGCAGCTTTGGTTATTGTAGGTTTCTTGATGATGGCTCAATTAGGAAGTGTGGATTGGGCCAATTCGGTAATTTCAGCATCTGTTTTTATGACAATCATTATGATGATTCTTTCATACTCAATTTCCATAGGTATTGCATGGGGGTTCATTGCTTATTTCGTAGGATCCCTTGCTGAAGGCAAGTTCAAGGAGATGGGTTGGGGAATGTATGCCCTGATGATTGTATTTTTAGTTTATCTCTTCTTTGGGCTTTAGATATTTTTAAAATTAGTCATTGTAGTCTTTTTCTACTTTGTCAAGATAATATTTGCCTTTATCGGTTATGCTGTAGAATCTGTACCTTTTGTCTTCTTCATTAAGACATTCCACTAAATCCGCTTCTTTTAGTGTTTTTAAGTACTTTGACACGTGATTGCTGTTGTCATTAATATCCTTGCTGATTTTTGAAGGAATCTTATCCTCCTTTTCAAGGGATTTTAAAACGTTTATTCTTTTTTTGGACCTTGCCAGCAGAGATATGATGCTCATATCATCTTTTTTAATCATGATTTTCAATTTAAATTTTGGCTATTTAATAGATATCTATATGATATTAGCATGCTAATAGCAATGTTTATATTATGTGTGTAACATATTTATCAGTACTGAATTGAGGTGATATTTTCAACAAAAAAATTTTTCTTGTAATTCCTGTTGTTATTGTTGCATTAATCATTATAATGCCTATTAGTTCTACTTATGATTTTGATGGGCATTTTACAATGAATGTTCCTTTGGGCAAGCATTATAGTGATGTTGCATGGTGCCGCCCCAATGGTGCATTAGGTTGCGCCGCTGAATATTGGGAAGATAGTGCCGGCTGTGAATTGGATAAAAATGAATTCGTTGTTTATTATTATAATAATTCACTGCTGGTTGAAGGTGAATCAAATGCATTGCAACATTCTCTCAATGGTTTAAATACATCATATTTGTATAAAATTGAGCAAAATGATGGAAATTTATTTGTATTGACCAATGATATCGGAATGAGAAATATGCCACCATATCTTGTAGGCACTGCAAATGATGATGGCAGTGAAGCTGTTTTTGTTGGAGGACACAATCTCAATGACTTGAAAAGATATGCACATTCTGTTGAATTTAAATAGGTGAATAAAAATGTTAGTTCGTAATTTGGATTTTCTATCCATACCTAAAGAGTTTTCCAAAGTTGAAATTACGATTTACGACAATAAATCCATTGCTTTGGTATACATTAACGGTAAAGGATATTCTTTGGTTTTAAAAAATGAAGATGTTATTGATTCATTATTTTTATTGAAAACTGATATTGTCCCAAGCAATGTCAATGAACATTCCGACAGGGAAGATTTCATAAATGTAATTAAAATGCTGCTGGATAAGATTTATGCTATTGCAGATATCAAGGAATATGAAAAGCAGCATCAGGAGCATGTATTTTTAAGATTGATGGACATGCTAAATGAGGGAACTGATGTTGAAATTATTTCTGAAGAAACTTCAAAGGTCTACAGCGACATTGAAAAAGGATTCATGAAGTTGGAAATAGATATTCTGGACAATAAAATCAATGCTTTAAATTCCTCTATTGCAGATGTTTCAAATAATCTGCAGGCTACAGTTGATGATATTGAAGAAAATTCATGGGGAAATAAGATTAGAAAGTCCATTGATCAAAATAACTGGGGTTAAACTATGGTAAAGTGTAGTAAGTGTGGAGCGGAAGTTGTCGGATCTGATTTCTGTTTTAACTGTGGTGAAAAAGTAGAAAAATATGAAGCAGGTTCTGATGTCTGTCCGAAATGCGGTACAAAAAATGGTAAAAACACAACATTTTGCCGTGAATGCGGACATAAGTTGGATAATGGAGTTGGTTTCGGCTCATCTCATTCTCAAAAGGAATGGCAGGCACGTCACGATGAGATTATTAGAAGATATGATATGTTGGCTGAAGAATTCGGCATAAAAGATGAAGATTATTTTTTAACCAGCGTTAAAAGATTCAATAAGTTGGAACAGACTACAACTAAACACCAATTGACTAATGATGTTGTTGACACTGCAGTATTTGGAATTCCGGTAAACAGATTGTTGAAAAGAGATTTGGGTAATGAAACTATCATTGATGGATTTTTCCTCATAAAAGAAGATAAATTTGTTTTCATGGAAATTGACAACAGGGACTGGGAAAAGGTCAATGCAGGAATAAACAATTTCTATTTTGATAAAATCGTATCAATGAGAGTCACAAAAAGGTTAGGTGATGAAAGTAGATATGAAGATATTACCAAAAGGGGATGGACATCAGCCAACGATATCAGACGCTCAATAAAAAATGATATTCAATCACTTAAAGCCACACGATTCAAAGACATGATTACAAACAATGACAGTGCCGACATGTTTGACAGATTGCTAATCAAATTGGTTGACAACACTTCATATGAAATCAGACTTCCAAGCTATAAATTCGGTCAAAATCTGATAGATCTCTTTGAAACATTAAGGGGAAAACCGCAGACAGTTGTTGTTCAAAATCCAACATCCGAGCCTACAAAAGCACAGCAATTAAAGGAATTCCAGGAATTACTTGAAAGCGGTGCGATTACTCGAGATGAATTTGACCAACTCAAAAAGGATTTGCTATTCGGTTGATTGGTGATTAGATGGTTAAATGTAGTAACTGTGGATTGGAGATTGATGATAATTTTCAAAACTGCCCGAATTGCGGAAATGATTTGTCAAAATCAGATGTTGAAGTTAAAAAGGAAGAAATCTCAACATGCAACAGTTGCGGGGCACCGCTAAAGGATTCGGATTCATTCTGTCCAAGTTGCGGAAGCAAAGTTGAAATTGAAAATTCGGCATTGAAATGTAAAAATTGTGGCAGTGAATTGTCTCAAAATGCTGTGTTCTGCCAGGTATGTGGGGCCAAGGTAGAAAAAATCGAACAGACCTCAAAAAGAACTTGCCCAAATTGTGGCGGGGAAGTTGACGCCAACACCACATTCTGCCAGGAATGCGGGGCAAACGTATTCACTGGTGAGAAAAACAAGCATAACGCTCCAACCTCCCATTCCTCTGCAGGCAAAATCGATTTTAATGTACTGGTCAAGCCTTCTATAATTGCATTAATAGTGGGGATTATTTTATCCATAATTGGTTTGGGAATAGGATTTTCATGGTATTCTTTTGTTATTGCAGTAATATTGAGTGCCGGATTCTTTGCGGCGGCTGTTGGCAATCAAATCAATGCAATAGTTTTTGGATTTATAGTTGGCTTAATTTTAGGCCTTTTGGAAACTCCATTGATTGAATTTCTTTTCGGTTCGTTTGTCGCCGGATTATATCAGGGATTTCTTGGAGGGCATTTGCTTATCATAATTATTTTTGGAGTAGTTAGCGCATTTATTTCAAATGCATATTTCAAGGAAAGTATTTTACAAATAACTGATAATTTCAAGGGAAAGTTATAGAAATTGAAATTATCTTTTTTCTTTTTTTTTCAAAGCTTAACCATACCATTAAATATCACCAAAACTAAATTTATAATATTAACTAAAAATGGAGCAAAAATATTATGAATAAAAGAATTATTGAACTTTCCGGTCATATTATTGATTCAATGGCCTTAACTAAGACCATGGCAATAATTATGGAAAAAGGAGGGGAATTTGACATTTTGGAAATCGATGTTGGACGTAAAAAATCAGATGTAAGTCATGCAAAAATTGAAGTTTCCGCATATTCTCCCGAACTGTTGAATGCAATACTTGACGAACTGTCTGTTCTTGGAGCATCAATCCATGAAATCAAGGAGGTCAATCTTGTTGCATCAACCAAAGATAAAGTTGCTCCTGAAGGTTTTTATTCATCTTCCAATCATGCCACACACATTTACTATAAGGGAAACTGGATTCCTGTTGAAGATATAGAAATGGACTGTCTGGTTGTAGTTGACGAAGATGAAAACAGGGCATTCGTAAAGCCTATTTCCAATATCGAGGCGGGAGACAAGATTGTCGTTGGCCTTGACGGGGTCAGGGTAACCCCTCCTCAAAGATCAAGGGATGAACACCAGGTATTCGAATTCATGAACAGTGATGTATCTTCAGAAAAGCCTTTGATGAATCTAATAAATGGTATCGCTCAGGAAATGAAGGAAATCAAAGCCAAAGGAGGAAAAATAGGTATTGTAGGGGGTCCTGCTATAGTACACACAGGTTCCGGAAAATACCTTGCATCATTGATTAGGGATGGTTACATAGATGTCATCATGGCAGGTAATGCTCTTGCTACCCACGACATTGAATCAAATCTCTTCGGCACATCTCTTGGAATCGAAGTGGAAACCGGTAAAATCGTAGCTCATGGCCACACCCACCACATGAGGGCAATCAACAGAATCAACAATTCAGGCTCCATTAGAAAAGCTGTTGAAGACGGAACCCTAACTGGTGGAATAATGTATGAGTGCATTAAAAATGAGGTTCCATTTGTCCTTGCAGGTTCAATCCGTGATGACGGCCCTCTTCCAGACGTAATAACCGATGTCATTGAAGCCCAAAAGCTCATGAGAAAATATGCTCAGGAAGTTGACATGGTATTGATGATTTCAACAATGCTTCATTCAATCGCAATGGGTAACCTATTGCCTTCAAGGGTTAAAAGTATCTGCGTGGATATCAACCCATCCACAGTTACCAAATTATCCGACAGGGGAAGCGCACAGGTTGTAGGTATTGTAACCGATATAGGAACATTCATGCCTTTGTTATACAATGCGTTGAATGAGGAATAACATGGAATTTACAGCTTATATTTTGGATGTGCTTTTTGACTCATTTTATCCCGCAAGAATCAGGATAGAGGATGGCATCTTCAAGGAGGTCGCTCCAATTTTGATAACCGAAGACACCGAGCTGGATGTCGATGGTCTTGTGGTTCCTGGATTGATTGATGCTCATATTCATATAGAAAGCAGCATGCTTACTCCTGCACAATTCGCAAAGATTGCGGTGCGCCACGGTACCACTTCTGTTGTCTGCGATCCTCATGAAATTGCAAACGTCATGGGATTTAAGGGCATTGAAATAATGATGAAAAGCGCTTCTGAAGTTCCATTTAAGTTTTATTTTACAGCATCTTCTTGCGTACCTGCCACTTCATTTGAAACTTCAGGTGCAGTAATTGATTCTGAGGATATCAAATTTTTGCTTGAAATGGATGATGTTGTCGGGCTTGCCGAGATGATGAATTTTCCAGGTGTCATAAATGGGGATGAGGAAGTCCTCAAGAAACTGGAATATGCAAGGCAGTCCAAAAAACCGATTGACGGTCATGCCCCATTGCTTACTGGTAAAGATTTGGATAAATACCTTTCACAATATATACTTACTGATCATGAATGCAGTACTTTTGGGGAAGCTATTGAAAAAAAGTTGAAAGGTATGAAAATTATGGTACGTGATGGTTCATCTGCTAAAAATATGGAGGCTCTTTTCGATATTTCAAAACGTATTGAGTTCATCAGAAATCAGGATGAATTTTCTCTGGTTCCGACTGAAGTGTTGGAAAAAAGAATCAACACACCAATATTTGATTTCATAGTCAGTGACGATAAGAATCCAAAGGACCTAATCAGCGGGCATTTGAATAAATCCATTAAAAAAGCGACTGAATTGGGAATAGATACTTTCAAATCTGTTGAAATGGTTACAATCAATCCGGCTGCACATTATAATTTAAACTGCGGTTGTATCAGGGAAGGATATGATGCGGATTTTGTCATTGTAGATGATTTGGTAAACTTCAATGTACTCAAAACATACATTGGAGGGGAATGTGTTTTCGACGGTGAAAATGTTCTCTTTGACGTTCCGGAATTTAATTCGGAAAATTCAATTTTCGCCTCAAGAAAAACCGCAAGCGATTTCGACATACATTATGACGGTGATGAGTGCACAGTCAATGTGATAAAATGTTACAACGGTGAACTGCTGACCAAAAAGATGACTGCAAAATTAAATGTCCATGATGGAATAGTCCAGTCAGACATTTTCCAGGATGTGCTGAAGATATCAGTTGTAGAAAGGTACGGTCATGATAATGTTTCCAATGCATTCATTCATGGTTTCGGCCTTAAGATGGGTGCCGTTGCAGCATCCATTTCCCATGACTCACACAATATCATCACTATCGGATATGATTCTGAAATGATGGCAAAAGCCGTAAACATGGTGATAGACAATCATGGTGGAATTGCAGTTGTAAGTGATGAAGCCAGCGATTTTCTAGAACTCCCGATTGCAGGGCTTATGAGCAATGAAGACGGATATGTCGTTGCAGAAAAATTGGCAAAGCTTCAGCAGATGGTGAAAGCACTCGGATGCACTTTCGACGCACCGTTCATGACAATGGAATTCATGGCGCTTCTGGTGATTCCTTCAATAAAAATATCAGATAAGGGATTGTTCGACGGGGATAACTTTGAATTCATGGACGTGATTGTGGACTAAATTTCATATCCCCTTTTTATTAATTCTTTTTTTATCTCACCCATTGACTGCTTTTCTTCTTTTCCACCAACCTTGTTGACGACACGGCTGCATTCCCTGAATCTTGTTAAATAGTATTGCTTTTTTTCTTCATCAACCAAATCGAAACGGGTGAAATTGGCCAAGGTTTCTATGAGGCAGCTGAAAGCCCGGTTAAATGCCTGGACTTCTTTATTGATAACCATATCAGTAACTTTGGACTTTATGACATTCGCCTCTCCATTTTTTCTGATGGGATCACTTTGCTTTACGGCTTCCTTTATGCTGATTACCTCACATTTGAAATAGGCATCAACGCCCCTGAGGGAATTGTCATTGCTGAAATATTCCTGGGAAAGATTGCCGATAGTGGATAATGTAAACAGTTCGGGGTCGTGTGTGATGTTTACGGTAAATTCCCTTTGTGATATGATGTTGTTCAGGGTTTTACCTCCCTTAAAAATTCTGCATAAAATGGTATCCTTTCCAGAACAAAGCACTCCAATGGGCGCTGCATTTTGGACATTTTCACAGTTGGCAGTGGTGATTATTGTTTCATACTGCTTTCCCCTATTCATCCCAATTAAATTTAAATCGATTTCCATAATTATCCTTGTTTTTTGTTATTTTAAAAATACTTTTATATATGTTTTAACAACATATTTAATATTATTAATTGATTTTAAGGAGTTTAGCTTATGAAATATAAAATGTATGATGAAATGATGGAACAACCTGATTCACTTAAAAGCACTTTTGAAAGTGAATTTTCCAAAATGGAAGAGGTTTCAAATTTGATTGGCGATGTTGACAAGGTATATTTAATCGGTTGCGGCAGTTCAATTTCAACCTGCTACAGCGTCAGAGATGCAATAAGGATGTCAACCACCAACATTAACATTGAAGTTTACACAGGCTATGAATTTTACTACAATAAGAAATTACAGCAAGACGAAAACACATTGGCTATTTTCACTTCCCAATCCGGCGAAACCGCTGATACTTTATCATCACTGAGAAGAGCTAATGAATACGGCATTCACACAGTTTCAATTTCAAACGAACCTGAAAGCTCAATGATAAAAGAAGCTAAAACTCCAATTATAACCAGATGCGAGACAGAAACAGCTATTTTAGGTACAAAAACTTATATCACCCAACTTGCCTGTCTATATCAAATATTATTCAGCGCTTCAGACTATGAAAACAAGGATGAACTCCTGTCAGAATTGGGTGAAATGCCTGAAATGCTGGAAAAACTATTGCTTACAACTGAAGAGGACAACAAAGCATTGGCTGAAAAATATGCTGGAGAAGACATTTTCTACTGTCTTGGAAGCGGTCCGAACTTCGGTCTTGCATACAAACTGGCAATGACCATGCTTATGGAAGGAGCAATCAAACATGCATGCCCTGAATATTCAGCAGAATTCCGTCACGGATTGATTGAAAGGGCTGAAAAGGATGTTCCTGTAATATTTTTAACATCAGATCTTGAATCCGATGAAATAACTCAAAAGGCAATTGACTTTTGCGAAAATCTTGAAGCCAAATCAATAATATATAAGCTCGCAGACTATGCTGAAGTGGATAAATTATTGTCTCCATTCGTTTTGGTTATTCCTCTTGAATGGTTTGTATATTACTTGGCACACTTCAACGGCGAAGATCCTGGTGCAACAAGACACATCGGAAAAGTAAGATATTAGATGTAGATTCAATCTACATTAAACTATTTTTTTTAAAAGATTTTCATAAAAAAAAGGAAAGGAATGTAGAATGATTATTCCACATTTACTTTATGTTTTGGTATGATTAGTTTTGGAATGCTTATGATTACCATTCCGTTGTTGAATTTTGCTGAAATGTTTTCTAAGTCGATGCTGTTTTCAAATCTGATGGTTTTAACACATCTTCCTGATTTTAAGGAGTTGACAATAAGTTCGGCTTCATCTTCTTCAAACTCTTCGATATATGGGACGAATGTAGCTTCAATACTGATGTCGTTGTCTCCAGCTTCAATTAAAATGTCTTCTTTGTCAATTCCAGGGACTGCTGCTTTGATATAGTAGACATCATCGGTTTCAACCAAGTCAACATCTAAGCTTTGTACAGTAGTTTTTTTGTAGTCAGCATATTTTTTGTCTGCTGCTTTTTGCATGCTTTTGAGGTTTTCTTTAAATTCATCAATGCTTCTTGATAAGTCGCTAATGACATTGTCTGCAATGGTTTTGCCTTTTTCTTTTGTTTCTTCGTATTTGTCTTTCATGTCATCTTTCTTTTCATCAGTTTTTTCTTCAAATTCGTCTTTTTTATCGGAAATTTTGGTTTCGATAGTTTCTCCATCTACCATTTTTTCACACTCCGTATTTATTTAAAAACATTTGATTATATTTTATTTACTTTATGTTAGTATATAAAGTTTTCTATTTTTGTAACTAAAAGTAATTAAAACTTAATTCCTTTAATCTTTGATTTTTAATATAAATAATGGGCCATTTTATAAATTTATTTAATTATTTTCTTAATATTAATAATGGGGATTATTCAATGGTTTAAATTATGTAAAATCATATTTCTTTTTGGTTTATAATGCTTTTAATTGGGGGGTAACTATACAATTTTTTCAGAATATGCTTTGGGTAAGATATATTTGTTTTGAATATTACTTTTCATAATATTCGATTTAAATTAAGAGATGTATAAAATAACCAAAAAGAGTATTAATTTAAATCAATGCCTACAACATGATAAAACATGTTGAAACAGATGGGCATTGGATTAAAAATCCATTAAATCAAATGTTTTAGAATTTAATCATGTCTAGAAGGGGACTTAAACTCTAATGAATATTATGGCATAGACGGTTTATAAAATTAATTCAGTGAAAAGAAATTCTTTGAAAGATTTTTAAAATTAGTAAAAGATAGAATTCAATGCCTACAACATGGCATGCATGTTTGAACAGGTAGACATTGAAACACATCAAATTAAAGTTTAGAATTTATATATCCTAATGTGGATTTAAATTCTATTGAATATTATGAAACAGATTGTATATAAACTTTATTATTTTTTAATTTATAAACCATAGGAAGTGTCGATTAGACCCAACAAACCCAAACATAGCTTATTAAAAGCTATCGCTAAACAATGATTCTAATATTTGATAGTTCCTACAGTTTAAAGGAGAAATCGATGGCATCGGATTAATTATATGTAATCCATATGATGAAGAATGCCAAACACCACGATATGATGGTGTATATGAGCATTCCTATACAAAATTTTTTTCGAATACTCATAAAGGATTCCTCCCTTTAATTTGATGTGTTTGCCAAGAGGAGAGTTCATTAAAACGTCTGTTTTAAATCCCATCATTGGCAATATTATCCTGTTCAAAATAAATATCACCACCTTTTGGATCAAGAGTTTGATTACTTATAACATTTGATTTAATAGTATAAATATGTTTATTTTACTCCATTCTCAAGTAAAAATTATATTTAGTTTGTAAAAAACATAATTAACCCATTATGATTTGATTATGGTCAGTATACCTTTCAAAATTTTTTGTAAGATATATTATAAAAGTTTAACATTGGATGATAATAATGAAAAATTAAATGAATTAAAATCCATAATTAAAAAAGAACAAATATGCTTATTTAATTGAGAAGTAATTTTTTCTTTAATAGGAATAGGCAACATGACATTAACGACTGCCATATTGAAATCAAATCGGTTAAACTTAGATATACAAAAATACAAGTTTTGAATATTTCCAGAATTTCATTTGATTTAACATATTCGCTAGTTGATGATTAACATATTTTTTGGTTGATGATTAATTTTTTAAAATTTATTAAATTACTTATTTTGTGATTTAAATAATTTTAATTAAAAATAAAAAATTTATGATGGTTGATGATTAAGGTTGATGATTCCTATTTTATTTCAAAATATATTCTGTATTTCTACCTTTTCCCCTACTTTCTATTAATTTTTTATCTTTTAGTTTTCTAATAATTTTATAGCTGGCTTGGGAAGTAATATTTAACATCTCTTGAATATCCTTATTTTGAATATGTTCTTTTTCTTCAAGTAGAGTTAATACGGAAATTTCATTTGGAGTTAATTGAATAGTACTATCATATTTTGATGTTATTTCGGATAATTTTAATACTTCTGATTTAACTTTATTGATTGAGTATAATACTCCACAGCAGAAATATTCTAGCCAATTTGTCAAATCATGGTTTTTATCGGCACTGTGTAGTGCATCAACATAAGCCTGCCTATCATGATTGTAATATTCGTCTAAAGTGAAATAGTCATTGATATTAAATTTGTGAACTGATAGAATTAATGTTGCCATAAGTCTGCTGGTACGTCCATTTCCATCAACAAAGGGATGTATACGTACTAATTCATAATGAAGAATTCCTGCGATAATAACTGGATAAATTTCATCGGTTGAATTGTTCAACCAATCTAATAACTCATCTACTAAACCTGGTACTTTATAAGCATCTGGCGGCACATAATTTATTTTTTGAGTATGCAAATTGCCAATAAATACACGAGTGTCTCTAAATTTACCCTCATATTCAGGATTTTTTAATAAATCTTTAGTCAAATCTTTATGCACAGATAGGATTGTGTCAGGGGCAATAACCTTATCAGAATATTGATCTAAATGATTTAATACATTGAAATAATTTAATACTTCTTGTTCTGCTTTTGTAGTTGGTTTTTGATTGTTGTTGATTAATGTTTTTACTTCATCTAAGTTTAAAGGATTTCCTTCAATTGATGTTGAGTAATGTGAAGATCTAATAAGTGCATCCTGTTTTAATTTGGTGTCATATAATGGGATTATTTTTGCATTACTGATGACTTCTTTAGCTGAAGCGATTTCAGCAATATAATTTACAATTTTATCGGTGTATGTAAATTTAGGTTCAAACATAATATCAACTTATTTTTCTTAATTATTATAATTTATGTGGTTGATGATTAACATATTTTTTGGTTGATGATTAATTTTTTAAAGTTCTTTATATTGCTTATTTTATGATTTAAACAATTTTAATTAATAATAAAAAAATCATGTTAGTTGATGATTAAGGTTGATGATTAAGGTTGATGATTAAGGTTGATGATTAATGTTTTGTGAAAAAATTTGTTGTTATTTGTTAAGAATGGAGTAAGTATACAATTACTTTTGTAGTTACCATTTGTAAATAAAATTTTAAAAATATACTTACTCAAAATTGAAATTTTTGATTAGATAGATTCTGACAAAATAGTAAGTATGCGATTTTTCTCTGCATTACTTTTTGTTAGTATATAAAGTTTTCTATTATTGTAACTAAAAGTAATTAAAACTTAATTCCTTTAATCTTTGATTTTTCATATTGGTGATGCTTTATTTTATAATAATCATGAGTTTTTCAATCAAGGATATAAATAATGGTTTTTAAATTGTTAAATTTGGATTATATTTATTTTCAATTAGTTAAATTATATTGATTATAATTTTGAAATAACTATTTTTTTAAATGGCTGTGTCAATATTAAATTGCACAAGATTTTTATACAATTAAATGTGGTAATAATTATCAAAAATTATATCTTTTATAATAGCAATGATTGTGGCTTTCATTGAACCTATACTATGCTTAACAATTATTTTTGTATTGTCTATTGTCAATATGGTAGTTATAGGTAGAAAAAAATAATAACTCCTGATTGAATTTCATTCAAAAATCAGCACGTTTGTAATGGAATATCACCAATTGATTATTGAAAAAGTCATTTTAAAAAAGTAAATGAGAGATAATCTCTCATTATGTTTTAGTTTTTCTTATCCTGCAGTCGCAATGTCAGGATAAACACAATTCCCATAATAATGGCCGTTACCTCCATTACGAATGCCATTGTATCCTGAATAATGATATTTACAATATCCTCAATGGTAGCATTCTCTTTAATTTCGTTTATACTGCCCACTTTTTGAAAGTAATCATAAGCCTCTTGATGGAATGTTTCATTTCCTGAATATTCTGGAGCATATATGTCGACTGCATGGGAAATGCCTCCGAAAACTCCAAGAATTAGAATTATTCCGATAACTGCTGTACCTAATGATTCACCTAATGTCTGACTGGTTGTATTAACTCCTGATGCGTTATTTTGACTTTCCTTAGAAATGTTGACTAATGAAATATCAGTACATAATGCCATTAAAAATCCAAGTCCTGCTCCCATTACGAATAGTCCTGGGATTAAATCCAGTGTTGATGTATCCAGTCTGAACTGATAGCTTAAAAGCATACATCCTGCGATTGACATTATACATCCTATTGCCATGATTGTCTTGTGTTTCATTTTTCCAGTTAAGCTTGGAGCCAGCACTGCAAAAATAAGCAAGCCCATAGTCAATGGAAGTGTGGTCAGACCTGTATTGAATGCATTTAACTCTAATACGCTTTGCAAGAATAGGGAAACTGCAAACAATGCTCCGCCCATTGCAAGGTAAGATAATAACAAAATAATGCTGCCCACACGTAAATTTCTATCTTTAAATAATGCCATATCAAGCAATGGTACTTTGCCGTTTCTTTTTCTTCTGATTTCAAACAATGCAAAACCGACTAATGCAATTAATCCTAAAATTATTGTCGCTACGCTGGTAGTGATATCTTTAGATAGGGATAAAATACCTAAAACTAATAAAACAAGTCCTACAAATGAAATTAGGGCACCTGTAATGTCCAAATCGCTTTTGGATTCGGTAGGTACGAAGTTAGGTATTTTGCTTTGCATTAGTAAAATAATGAAAACGATTATTAATTCACATGCAAATCCGTATCTCCAACTTAAAAATGTTGTCATGACTCCACCGAAGAGCGGGCCGATAGCAGCTGCAATTGCACCCATTACACCTACAATTGCTAGAGCAACTGTACGTTTTTCACCTGAATATGTTCCACTTATGATGGAAACGGTAGCAGGCATCATCAATGCTCCAGCAATACCTTCAATTACTGACCATCCTATAAATAACATTGTAGCACTTGAACTTATTGCTGCAGTAAATGTACCGACACCATAAAGTGCAGTACCGATTAAAAACAGTTTCTTTTTACCGACTATGTCCTGAAGCTTGGCGCTTAGTAGCATGAATGCAGCGGTGATGAGAGTATAAAATGACATGATCATTTGAATGGTGCTCACATCAGTATTCAAATCAGCAACAACCTGAGAAATACTAACATTCATGAATGTCGCATCCAAAGCTATAATAAATGAAGCTAAAGCCACTATTATCAATGGAACCCAGGAGTGTTCCTTAATAGTTTCATTCATTTTTATTAATCCTCCAAAATAGTGTTACGTTTATAAAAATTTTTTTCATGTCTTTTGAATGGATATGTCAAACATTAATTATATCCTGCTATTGTATTTCTTTTTTATTGCTTATATTTTTTTCATAGTTCTCTAAAAAGATTCAGCTCTGATAATGAATTAATGAGGGGGTGATGATTAATTTGATTAAAATTGGATTGTCTTGACCAATGGTTGAAATATTTCAAATATTATGTTAATTCTAAAATTAAGTCAAGTTCAAAAGCAGACTTCAATTTAAATGTCGGGCATTGATTGATTGAGCAAATACTATTTTTCAGCAATATGTAATGCTGTGTGCTCTTCTGTTTTTTGAAAAGAAACTGGATTAAATCCATTTTGTATGAATAGTTTTTTCATTTCCACTTCTCCATAAAAATGATAATCTCCATTAGGTGAAAATTTTGTCAGCAAATTCATCATTGGTCTTACAAGAGTTGGAACATAAGGATCTCCGATTAATAACTTTCCTCCTTCTTTTAGGACACGTTGCATTTCCGCTAGGACAATATCTGGATGAATGTAGTGGTGAAATGATGCATTGCAAACTATAATATCGAATGTATTATTGTCGAAAGGCAATTTCTCAGCGTCAGCTACTAAAAATGATGCTTTATCTTTGCATTTGTCTTTTGCTTCTATTATCATGTTTTCAGAAAAGTCAACTCCAGTCAATTCATATTTTTCATCCGGAAGCATTTCAAACAGATTTCCATTTCCACATCCAACATCTAAAATCTTTCCGCTTTTTGATTTTGAAATCTCTTTAACCAGATTTTCATACATAGGTTCGACAAATTTTCCATCTTTTGAATTGTTATAATGCTCGGCAGTTTCGTTAAAATGTTGTTTTGTTCTTTCTTTTGCATTCATAATATTACTCTCTTTGAATCTAGATAATTGTAAATGATACTCTATTGAAATCAATATAAATAGCTATTTTACAGAGTCTTTAAGATGCGATATGTCGCTGATGAAATGCACAAAAAGATTATTGAAATTTAAAGGTAGTTGATTGAAATGCTGAAAAGTATTATATTTTAACAAAGTGAAGCTGGTCTTAAAAGGATATATCTGCGTTTAATATTCATGGAGTCTATCAAAAAAAGAATAATAAATAAGAATCGGATGATTCCTATTTAATTTTAATTTTCACAGTTTTGGTTGCTTTTTTATATAATGTATTTCCATTAAAGGTCAATTTGCCTTTAAAAGTACCTTTTTTACTTAATTTGGTAATTTTAAAGGTTGCTTTTCCTTTTGAGTTGGTTTTAGCAACGTAAGTTTTACCATTCACTTTTAATGTAACTTTAAGGTTTTTGACTGTTTTGCCTTTGCTGTTTTTCATTGTCACTGTATATTTTTTAGTTTTTAAAGATTTTTTGAAAGTTTTTGCTTTAGCAGATATTTTCGGTGTATCTTTTTTAACTGTTATTTTTGCAGTGGCAGTGGTTTTAACATACTTTCCAAAGCCATTTACAGTAACTGTTGCAGTATATGTTTTTGGAACCAAACCGTTTAACGGCAATTTGACTTGTCCGTTTTTATTTGTTTTTAGTGTTTTGACAGCTCCATTTGAAAGTTTAATGGTTACCTTAACTCCAGTTAGCACATCACCGTAAACATCTTTAACGGTTGCAGTCAAGTATTTTCCACCATTGTATACGGTAGTCACATCAGAAGCCTTTATTGTTGTTGTTAAATTTTCTAAAGGTTTTGTATAAACTTTTAGAGGAAGGGCTTGATTTTTAAGGGTTACATCTCTAAATCCTGTTCCATCGTCAACAAATGAAACGTTTGCTTTGGAAAGAACTCTTGTCTCATTTAATAAAGGAACGGAATGTGTTTTCATAACAACTGTAAAGATGTCTCCTTGTTTTATAGGAATGCTTTTGCTTAACTTGATGGTGTGGAATCCTCTAAATGGGGATGAGCCATTTTGTGTTAATTTCAGTTTGTTGTTAACATAAATCTCGACAACATAATCTTCATTTTTTTCGTTGAAGTAGGTTCCAACAGCACTTATGAAGTCATCTCCAATTGATTGGTATGAATTTTTATAGGTATAATTTTCTGCTTTGGTTTCGAAGTTAAACATTCCGCTAATGTCAGTCTGATAGTTTTTATTGTAGTTTTCAGTGTTTTCAAGTATGAATCCGATAAATTGACTGTCATTTCCGAATACGGTGTCATAATATGACACATATATGAATCCGTTATCATATTTGTCCTTGCCGTAGCTGTTTTTAATGATCCATGCTCCGTTTCCTGGTGGGGTTATTAAAAAGTTGCTTGCAGGGTAATTGTCATCCCATCCAACAACACAAATTGCATGACTTGCATGTGTTTCTTTAGTTTCATTGTAATACCATGCAGAAGTGTTTGTATTGAAATAGGGGGATAGGTATGTTATAAACAGATCTCCTGTTACTGCACCATATTTCAATATGGCTTCTTTTATTTTGGCATTGTCTGATGTATTTGCGCGTCTATCGATTATTTCGGCATCCTGGATGTGGATTGTTTCATTTGTAAAAATTACATGGTCGATTTTTCCATATATGTCAAATGAATCATATTCTGTAGATATTGGTCCATACCAGCCAAGAAGGTAACTTAAGGCCATGTATGTAAATCCTGATTCGGTAATATCACTGTTACCGTATTTTGAGTATTTTAATAAGTTTTTCTGTATGTTTTGTATGGATAAATCATACTCAATTCCGGTTGATTTAAGCAAGGCGGTTTCTAATGCTGAACATGTTGAGAAAACCCAACAGCCTCCGGAAAATCCTTGATCTTTTATTGAACTCACCCATCCCCAATCACGGGAGTCATAACGTGCTGGGAGATTTTCAACAGTTACTGTATTGTTTATTAATTTTATTTTCAAGCCGGTTCCATTCATTATAAGAACATAATTGGTATCGGTAAGATTTTCAACTAAAATGTCATCTGCATAGTCATTGTCATTTAAAATAGAATCTTTTATGTATAAACTATGGACAGCTTCTGTATTATTTTCAAAAACTGAATTCTTTATAATATATCCTCCTGAATATACATATATTGCATTTTTTGTATTGTTGATGAATCTGGAACCAGTTATATTTAAAATGCTTGTATCAGCACATATTGCTCCACCATTTGACAAATCATCTGTGAAATCCAATTTGTTATTAGTAAATGTAGAATTCACGATTTCAAATGCGGGATATTCTATTGTTTTTGTGCTGGTAATATCAGTAAGGTTAACTCTTTGCACGATTAAATTTGAAGTATAGATTGCACCGCCTGAATAGACAGCAGAATTATTGATGAACTTGGAATTTCGAATTTCCAATTTTCCTCCAAGTTGAATTAAAGCGCCGCCGTATCTGCTGTGTGAATTGATGAATTCCGTATTATTTATTAATAAAGTTGCAGCATTTCCTCTGCTCCATCCGTTTACGTCATTTAAGATACATCCTGCATTATTCAATGAGGATACATTCACGAAACTACAATTGTCAATAGTGGGGTAGCATGTATCTGTAAATGCCAAAGCTCCTGCAGTCTTTGTGGCATATAGGTTAATGAATTTTGTGTTGTTGCATGTTACATATGAATTTGTTGCATATATTGCTGTTGAATATGCTGCTGTTGAGTTCATGAAGATTGAATTTTTCACTGATAAGTGTTGGTCTGAACTACAATAAACCATTCCTCGAGTTATATTGTTTGTATTTCTAAAAATTGAATTTTCAATATAGAAATTAATTTTTAGAGAATCATCATATGAAGAACTTTCATTGCCTTCCGTGAAATTTTCATTGTCATCATCGGTTTCATTATATGTATAATTGCCAGTATCATTTAAGTAATCACTGTCATCTCCGGGTCCAACCAATGTATAATTCTCTATAGCTCGGACTTTGATGAATATTACTCCTCCTTCTGGAGCAAAATTCCCGTCAAATATACAATTGTCTACATTGAGGCCGGTTTCAACATATATTGCACCACCGTTTTTTGCAGCATGATTGTTTTCAAAAACAACGTTGTTGCATGTTATATTTTTATGTGCATATATTGCTCCACCATTTTCATGGTTTCCATTAATCAGAATAAGATTCTTTAATGTGATGTTTCCATCATATGTGGAGAATATTCTTGATTGGCTATTACCATCAATTTTGTGGTTGTTTCCATTAATGGTAATGCTTTTGTTAATTGTTATTCCATCCTTTGAGCCGGATTCGTATATGTAATCTTTTGTGATATTCAATACGCCTCCATCCTCAACTTCATCTATTTCATTAGATAAATCCGTAAAAGTGCCGGTAGTATTCAAACTAACAATTTCATTAGTTGCATCTTCTATGCCAATGTTGTCATCAGTTGAATTGTCTGCTGCACTTACTGCAGTGATGGCAAAAATTGTTATTATTAAAATTGTTAAAATTTTTGTAAGTTTGTTCAAATTATACCTCCAAAATATTTGTATTATAATATTTGGTTAGGATGATACTTATAAGTATTTTTTTTCAATGCTTTACAGTATTCAAAATTGAATAATTCTGTAAAAAATATCTTCTTTAAAGCTTTTTCACTTTTAGTTCCTTGCGGGGAACAATTCTTTGATATTTCACATCAGGATATCCAATTACCATGCATGTAACTACATCATATCCCTTTTCCAAATCGAGCAGCTTTTTAAGGCTGCGGCTCATTTTACTGCACATTACAAAAAATCCGCTGTACAATACTCCAAGTCCTAGGCTTTCTGCCATAATTTCCATATATGAACTTGCAAGACCTCCGTCAACCGTACTTTTACTTGCAACAACTATAACTAATGGAGCACCTTTAAAGAAAAAGTCATCATCTATTTCCATTCTCTTCAAATAGCTTGCAAAAACAGACCCGAATTTTTTACCCTTTCTGAATAGGTTTAAGCATATTTCCTCTGCTTCTTTTTGCTTGGATCCCAGTATTGTATATGAAATCATCTGCTTGTTTGCTCCGGTTGGAGAATAACGTCCTGCTTCAAGAATCTTTTCTATTTTTTCATCTTCAACCAAATCCGGCTTGAATTTTCTGATTGTACGTCTGCTTTTCATTGCATTGAGCAATGTTTCAGAGTCAATTTCACTCATTAAAACAACTTCCTCATCAATGAAGTCGTAATTGGTCATGGTTATTGCCCCTTGTGGACATATTGCATAGCAGTGACCGCATTCCATGCATCCTTTCTGGCTTGTGTGAATTTCATCATTTTCTAAAAACAGGTATGAGTTAGGACAGTCATCAACACATTTCAAACAGACAATACATTTATCACAATCAACAGTAATCGGATTCATATTGTTTCACCTTATTGATGAAATATTGACATTATTAGCTTATAAATAGTAATGTAATTGATTTTTGACCTACTAAATAAATGGTACATACTTCGATGTTAAATGTTTTGAATTTTGCAAAAGCATTTGAAAAAGTAATTTTTGATATTTTTGGATAATTTCTCAGATTGAGCACATTATTGACTTTCTTTGCATTTTCCACAAACATGGCTAATGATTATTATTTAATATGGATGGAATTCAATATAATTAATTATGAATAAAATTGTTGAGGATAAATGGGTAACGATAATTGGTTGCTTGCTTTTGTTTAGCGTGCAGTTCATAGCAAATATGGTTATTGTAGCTTTGCCTTCAATGTCTTCGAATTTGCATTTGGATTTTGAAATGGAAAACGCTATCAACCTGGTTTTTTTAATTACTTCAGTTTCACTGATGGTTCCTTTAGGAACCTATGTTTCGAAATATGGGATTGGAAGATATCTGAAAATCAGCCTTTTGCTGATGATTTTTGCATTATTGCTTTCGGCTTTTGCAGCAGACATTAATATGATTATGTTTTCAAGATTTCTTCAGGGAATTGCCACTGCTGTCATCAACAGTTCCATGTATGTCATTGTTACATTGCAGCTGCCTTCCGACAGGTTGGGTTCTGCATTGGGAATAATGGGCTCCTGCGGTTATGTTGGATTATGCTTGTCGAATACAGTTTCCGGATTTATCGTTTATTATTTCGGTTGGAGGGTAATTTTCCTTGTATTGATTCCAGTTTATATTGTTACTCTATTGATATTGATTAAATTGGATAAGGAATGGTATATTGAGGGTATTGAAATTAGTGACCATGTAGGTTCGATACTCTATGTCATTTTTATGATTCTTTTCCTCTATGGTATTGCCAGACTGGACAACAATAATCTGGAAGTGATAATAGCAAGTCTGGTAATTTTTGGCATCTTTGTATATTTCGAAAGGCATATCTCCAATCCTCGTTATGACTTGAGAATTTTTAGAAATCTAAAATATTTGATTGGAAATTATTCCGCTTTTGTTATGTATGCCATGGCATTTATCGCATCATATATTCTTAATTTCTATTTGCAGTATGTTTTGGGATATGATAGTCGATGGACAGGATTATTTTTACTTTCAACACCTGTTGCAGTTGTATTTGTCTCCAGTTTTGCCGGAAAATTAGCGGATAGGGTTGATGAGAGGATTATATCTTCCATTGCATTAGTCTTCATTTTAATTGATGTTCTATTATTGTTTTTCATGGATGTGGTGCCGCTTTATATGCTTTTGGTTGCATGTATCCTTCAGGGAATTGGGCATGGTCTTTTTTCCTCGCCAAACAATCGTTTTGTATTGACTCAGGTCAGTGAAAAGGATTTGAGTAATGCATCTGCGGTGCTTTCAACAAGCAAGGATGTTGGAAAAAGCATTAGCTTGGCTATGTTTACTGTAATAAGTGGTTTTTTCATGGGATCTGCCAACACTTACGATGGCAATGTTTCTGCATTCCTACTGCCTTCTAAAATTACATTGGCAATATCATTGCTGCTTGGAATATCTGCTTTGATTTTATTGATTTTAAACAGACTTAAAGATTAGGCTATGGTTTAATTAAACATTAAAAAATTAAAAAAGATTATTTGAGTCTAATTGATTTGGTGAAATAATTTTTAAAAAATAAAGAAAATAAAGTGTTTAATGATTTTAAACACTTGTTAAAGTACATCAGTCTCTTCTGAAGAGATCTCTTGTATATACCTTGTCTGCAACATCGCCAAGAATGTCTGAATCAAAACGGTTTGCAAGAATGACATCACTTTCACTCTTGAAACGGTCAATATCATTTACCACTTCGGATTTGAAGAAATCGCTTCCATTCTCTAATGTTGGTTCATAGATGATTATTGGAATTCCTTCTGCCTTTATACGTTTCATGACGCCCTGTATGGCTGATGCACGGAAATTGTCACTGTTACTCTTCATGGTAAGTCTATAGACTCCAACTGTTTTTGGGTCTCTTGAAATGATTTGGTCAGCAATAAATTCCTTACGTACGGAATTGGAATGAACCACCGCTTCTATCATAGTCTGTGGAACGTCCTTATAATTTGCCAACAGCTGTTTTGTGTCTTTAGGCAAGCAGTATCCACCATATCCGAATGATGGGTTGTTGTAATGTCCTCCAATACGAGGATCCATACATACTCCGTCTATGATCATCTGTGTGTCAAGGCCTTTGGTTTGAGCATAGGTGTCAAGTTCATTGAAGTAGCTTACCCTTACAGCAAGATATGTGTTTGCAAAAAGCTTGATTGCTTCAGCTTCTGTTAGATGTGCCAAAAGCACAGGAATGTCCTGTTCGATGGAATCTGACCTTTTTTCCTCTTCTCTTGCACCTTCCAGAAGAAGGTCTGCAAACATCTGTCCTTCCTCTTCCTGGTCATCGTCGCATCCAACAACTATGCGGCTTGGATGGAGATTGTCATAAAGTGCTTTTGACTCACGAAGGAATTCCGGGCTGAATATGATGTTTTTGATTCCATACTTTTCACGCACGGATGATGTATATCCCACAGGTATTGTTGATTTGATAACCATAAGAACGTCAGGATTGACCTTAAGTGTCCATTCTATAGCATCCTCAACTGCGGAGGTGTCAAAGAAATGGTTGACGTCATCGTAATTTGTTGGTGTGGCTATAATGACAAGTTCAGCGCTTTTGTATGCTGCTTCCTTGTCGGTAGTTGTGTGAAGGTTCAGTTCTCTTTCGCCATCACGGACTTCTTTAAAAAATCTTTCGATTTCATCATCTTGTATGGGGCTAATGAACTGATTTAATTTCTTTGCTTTTGATTCTGTTGTTGTAATTGCAGTAACTTCATGTTTTTGAGCTAATAAAACAGCAAGAGAAAGACCTACATATCCTACTCCTGCAACGGTAATTTTCATTTTAATTTGTCTCCTATCTTATCTTTTTTTATAGTGTTATCTTATTTCATTAAAATAATCATATATATATTACATTTTTTTATTTAAATAATTTTGTGTAAATCAAGGGGTTTATACTTCTTTTAAGGATTGATTTTTCAAAATCCGTTAATTTTGAGGGTATATGAATTGTTTGGATAACTTTTTTTTAAAAGCCATATTTTTTTCAAATTTGGAAATTATTTATAATATTTCAAATAAAATATATATTATGAATTTATTGAGTATTGTTGTGCCATGTTTTAACGAAGATGAAAGTGTTGGAATTTTCCTAGAGGAAATTCAAAAAACATTAAAAGAATATAATTTTGAAGTCATTTATGTGAATGATGGATCCAGTGACAATACTCTAAAATATATTAAAGAACTGGCCAGTAAAAATTCAAATGTTAAGTATATATCTTTTTCCAGAAATTTTGGTAAGGAATCTGCAATTTTTGCCGGTTTAAAATATGCTTCCGGAGATTACATATGCCTTATGGATGCTGACTTGCAGCATCCGCCAAAACTGATTCCTGAAATGTTGGAAGCAGTATTGGACGAGGGTTATGATGTTGCCGCAGCAAGAAGAGTTTCAAGAAAAGGCGAACCGAAAATCAAATCATTTTTCTCCCATCGGTTTTATAAGGTATTCAATAGAATTTCCGACATTGACATGGTGGAAGGAGCTACCGATTATCGTATCATGACTCGGCAGGTTGTTGATTCTGTATTGAATCTGCCGGAATATAACCGTTTTTCAAAAGGTTTGTTTCAATGGGTTGGATTTGATACAAAATGGATTGAATATGAAAATATTGAGAGGATTGCCGGTGAAAGCACATGGTCATTTTGGGGATTAATCAAATATTCCATTGAAGGCCTTGTTGCATTTACAACACTGCCATTATCTGTTTCAACATTTTTGGGTATGGTATTTTCGGTTATTGCATTTATTTATATGCTATTTATTATAATTAGATATTTGATTTACTCTGAAGCTGTTCCAGGTTATCCTACACTCATATGTTCCCTTCTGCTTTTGGGCGGTATACAATTGCTTTCGATTGGAGTTTTAGGTAAATATTTGGAAAAAACTTATTTTGAAGCTAAAAACAGGCCAATTTTTATTGTTAAAGAGTCAAACATTGATGAGGAGTAAGAGTAATATGATGATGATAAAATTTGATAGGGAACTTGTTTTATATGTTGTTTTTGGAGCATTCACATTTTTCGTTAATATTGCAGTATATTTCCTCTTTGAAGATGTTTTAGGAGTTAATTACCTTATTTCAAATATTATTGCATGGTTTTTTTCAGTGCTTTTTGCATATATCACAAACAGGATTTGGGTATTTGAAAGCAAAAGTCCTGATATCCTGAAGGAGATGGCTCTGTTTTTTGGAGGAAGAATATTCTCCGGTGTTGTTGATACTGCACTCATGTATCTTTTTATAGATGTTATGATGATTGGAGATACAATATCCAAAATTGTAGTTCAGATTATTGTAATTGTCTTGAATTACATATTTTCAAAACTGATTGTCTTTAAAGATTAAAAAAAGAAGTGCGTAATGCACTTAATGTTTAACTAAATTGAAGCTGTAATGACCGGCATCATAGACTTTCTTCAAATCATACTTTTCTTCAAATTCTTTGTTGGATTCCTTAAGCTTCCAGTTGACCAGATAAACCTTTTTGTTTGGATGATCCTTAAGAATTTTGGTGAAATTATCAGAAAATTCAACATCGCCGCTGTAGAAATATGACCCTGACAGTGTATACTGTTTGCTGGTATTATTCAAATCGTCGTGCAGAATCTTATATCCGTAATCGGTATTGTAGACAATAACACTGTTGTTATTGTTGATGCTATTCAAAAAGCTGTCTTTTTTATCATTAAACTCCAATCTTGAATCGATATCATCGTGTGTAATGGCTATACTTGCACCGGTCAGAATGACTATCAAAATCAGTGCAACCATTAAAACTTTATCATCTTTAATTTTACCTATAACGATTGAAGCTGAAAGCCAGAATATTCCAAACACAGGAACAAGATATCTCATTCTCATGGTATTTGAAAATGAGGACATTAGAGAAAGGATTCCAATTGCAATTGTTCCATACATTAAAAATACGCCTGCAGCAGAGAATCTGTCCTGATTTTTATAGATTAAAACCAAAACCAGAATTAAAAATGCAAGAGCTACCAGCTTGAAAATAACCATTTCAAATTCGAAATTTTGACCTTTGATTGCAAAAGCAGTAAGGTAATGTATTGCATTGGCCAATTCAAAGCCTTCACGAGGTTCGCCCGCCTGAGTTTGCATTTGATGAACAAGAACAATCATCCATGGGGCATATAGAATAATCAATGCCAAAACGGATTTTCCAAATTCCTTTAGCTTGTCCTTGTGTTTGGTTAGGATTTCGTACAATATGAGTAGATATATCAATCCGCATGTAATCGCAAAGAAGTATTGCGTATACACAGACAGAAGTGTGAATAAGGTTAAAAGCATCCAAGATTTCTTATCCCAGTTGGTTATGACCTCATTGTAATATATGAATGCCATCAAAAGGAAAAACAGTCCCCAAGGATACATTCTTATTGTTAAAAATTCAATAAAAAAGTCACTCATTACTCCTAAACAAAATACAAACAATCCTGCAGTCAACCAACCGTAATCTTCTCGTATTTTAGTTGCTGAAACTACCATTATAAGAATATATGGAATTATTGAAGCAACTTTTAAAACGTAAAGGTTTTGCAATCCCAGTGGTGTTAGCAAATACAATATCATATAGTACAGTGGTGGATGGACGTCATGAACTGCTACAATCATTCCCTGCATAAATGGAAGATTTACCAAACTGTAAGTCCAATATTCGTCAACATTAATGAAGGTATGTGTTAAAGGAGAAATAAACATGTAAAGCAATATCAAGATTGCTGCGCCAAAAAATACTTTGCCTATTAAATCCCTTTTTTCATACATGTGGATATGTTTGATGGGGATATTATTTAAAAATTTCACTTTATTTTGTTTTGAGGTCAACAAATTCATTGTATGTAATGAATTTATGACCTTGATTTTTGAGCATCTTTACCAAATTGTCCAGTCGTTTTGCCATATCTGACCCGCTGTGGTTTTTGATGATGAATGGCATTTTAAACTCAGGATGCTTTTTGAGCTCATAAAACTCCCATGGGTGGAAATAAGTTACAAAATAGCCGTCATGATTAAGGACTCTTCTAACCATTCTGTGATAAATCCATTCCGGTAGGTTGTGCAGGGATAGCCAGAATAGTGGAAATCGCAAGTGTGGTGTTACTGAAGCCGGAATCTGCATGACTCCGTCCTTCATAAACCATGTGCGCGGGGTTTTCAGGTTCATGTATCTGCCAGGAATAAATGCGGGGTTAAGTGATGAATTGTAGCGATATCCCACACGCTTGATTTCAGATTCCACAACGGGAAACATACGTGGTTGGCGGTAGCCTGTTACGGTAATGCCTGAAATGTTTTCAACGATTTCCTTTGAAAGGGCAAAGTCGCTTTCCTTTGGTTGCCAATGGTCAACGCCATGGCAGGCTACCTCATGGCCCTCATTCATGATGCGCTCTATTATATCTGGAGCATTCTCTGCAAAGTTTCCTGTACAAAAGAATGTTGCACGCACATCATTTGCCTTAAGTATGTCTAAAATAATGTTTGTACCTTCTATAGATACTTTCATACCTTCTTCAAGTGAATAATCCACTCCATGCTCGCGAGGACCATCAAACTCCTCAATGTCAAAGCTTAATAATATCATGTTTCCCATCTTGATTATGTGATTTTTAGGATAATTTCCTAATAGTATTCATCATCCTCTTCAACGCTTCTGTCTATTTTTTTGATTGTGCGGATGACCTTGTTGATTTCGTCTATTCCTTCACCTTCAATTGCTGAGATGAAAATGGAATTGTCAATATCGTCAATATACTCATTAAGATATTCTCTGTCCTCCACTAAATCCATTTTGTTGAACAGATAGTAAACAGGAATTTCAGAAAAAATCTTTTCGATTTGTTTTAACAGGTTATACTGATTTTCCAAGTGGAATCCGCAGGTTTCGGATGCATCAAAAATGAATAGTATTGCATCTGCCAGATGTTCTAGTGCAACGATAGCATTCATTTCAATGTCATTCATTTCCAAAACAGGTCTGTCCAATAGTCCTGGAGTGTCAATAATCTGTATGCTTCTCCAGTGCATTTCTGTGTGTCCTATTTGAATTCCTTTGGTTGTGAATGGATAGTTTGCAACCTGTGGGTCGGCACCTGTAATCTGCCTTAGGAGAGTGGATTTTCCGACATTTGGAAAACCTGCAATTACTATGGTGGTTGCATCAAAGTCAATTGTCGGCATGTTTCTCAGGTTCTGTTTTGCAAAGTCAAGGAAATCCAGATCCTTTTTGATTTTGTTGACAACTGATGATATTCTTCCGTAGGCCTGCTTTTGAATGGAAGTTGCCCTTTCGGAAGGGTTTTTTCTAATTTTTGCACCATACTCCTTTTCAAGTTGGGTTATGATTCCATAAGCCCAGTTAAGTGCACCTAAGGATTGTTTTAAATCATCAACACCAACTGTAATGTCGATATAATCCTGATAGAATGGATGCAAGTCTTCAATTTCCGGAACAGCATCAATGATTGATTTGAGTTTATCTTTAATGACTTGACATGAAGTAACAACTCTTCTCTCTTCAATCCTTTTACCTTTCAAGTGTTTAGGTATTTTCTGACTTCTGATTAAGTCAGCCTGTTTTTTACCTCTGCTGAAGCCCTTGTCCAATAATTCTTCAGGAGTAGGTATTGTTGGAATCATCATATTATCACTATTTAAAGATTTGTCCCTGGAACTTGTACACGTCACAGCTTTCATCCATCCAGCTGTCTGCGCTGATTCCTGCTTTCATACAGGTGTGTTCTAAAAAGTCTTCTTTACCTAATAGGTTTTCTACAGCAACTTGCGGAAGCAACAATCCTCTTGAATATCCTTTTTGAACAATCAGACCGTCACGGCCGATTTCGATTTCATCCAGATATTGTTTAGGGTGAGCAACTTCAATCAGTTCCGGTCTTGTTAGGACAGTAACTTCAAAGTCGAGGATTTGGAATTCGTCCTTGGTAACTGCACTGAATCTTGGGTCGTTGAATGCTGCTGCAATGGCCACTTCAATTGTTGCATTTATGGCCGGTTCTATAGGTTCGGCATATCCTATGCATCCTCTTAAATCATTATTTTTGTTCAATGTAACAAAGACTCCCAATTTTTCATCAAGTTCTTCAGGGTAGTCTTTAGGAATTTCCATTTTCTCTTTTGTTTCTATATAATGTTCAATAGCTTTTTTAGCAATGTCTACCAAATATTGTCCTGCTTCATCACTTATCATTATCCCATTCCTCCTACTAATGCATTTAAAATTCTTGTGTGTGGTCCTCCATCACCTACGGGTGCTGTCTGGCCACCTTTACCACAGAATCCAACACTCAATTTAAAATCATTTCCAATAGCATCAATATTTTTCAATGTTTCCAGAATATTTCCGGATAGTGAAACGTCTCTTACAGGTGCTGAAATTTCACCGTTCTTAATCAGATATCCTTCAGCAGCATTAAACTGGAAAATGCCTTTTGCAGTGTCCACCTGACCTCCTCTTGAACCTTTAAGATAGATTCCGTCAGGTACATCTTCAATCAATTCATCAAAGCTATTGTCTCCTGGCTGCAAGAAGGTGTTGCTCATTCTGACAATTGGCTTATCTGCAATGATTGATCTTGCATTTCCTGATGATTTCATTCCTAATTTTGAAGCTGTTTCTCTTGAATTTAGGAGGGAAATCAGTTGTCCATCCTTTACCAGTTGGTTAGGTTTGGTCTTAACTCCTTCAACATCGTATGGATAATATCCAAAGCCATCTCTTTTGCTTGCATCATCAAAGATATTGACAATGTCTGATGCGATTTTTTCACCTAATCTGCCTTTTAGGATGGAATCGTTTTGAAGAATTAAATCTCCTTCAACGGCATGGCCCAATGCTTCATGTATCAATACTCCGGTAAGCAATGGGTCAGCTATTGTGGTGAATTGTCCTGAAGGTGCAGGTTCGGCATCAAGTAATCTGACAGCCTTTTCACCAATTTTTCTTCCGAATTCTTCAATGTCTACGTCGGCTATTACTTCAAAACCTTTGACTCCGCCCAAACTGTCGTGTCCAAATTGAATTATTTCTCCATCGGTAGCGGATGCATTCAGAGCCATTCTTACTTTGCTTGTTTTTGTTTGAATCTCACTGCCTTCGCTGTTCATGAACAATTCGTTGATTTCACCATCACTGTATCCTGCAGTGGTACTGTTGACCTTGTCGATGCTTGCAGCATCGCTGGCCTCTTTTATGATTTCCTTTTTTTCTTCAATTGAAACGTCTTTGAAAGGTATTTTAACGTCCACTTCCACTTTATCTTTTATTATTTCACTTTCGCTTAATTCAACATCTCCGGTAAGTGAATTGGATAGTTGGATAGCGGTATCTGTAATTTCATTTAATTTTGATAAATCTGTAGTGTATGCAAATCCCCAAGCTCCATTTTTTAACACCCTAATTCTTGCTCCTAAACTCATTCCGGTGTTAATTTCATCCACTTTTCCATCTTTCATTAATATGGATGTGTTATCGCTCATTCCAGCTCTAACATCTATGTAATCTACTTGGGGGATTGTTTTTTCAATAATCTTTTCGAATAAATTTATATATTCTTCCATTTTATCCCTCAAATTTAGTATTCTAATATATATTTTGAATAACATATATAATAAAAGTTATTTATATAATGAGAAAAAATATATCAATTGTTATAAAAATTTTTGGTGATTGAATGGTTATCATTGTAGGAACTGGTGCAGGCGGAGGAATTCTTGCATATGAACTTGCAAAAAATGACGTGCCTGTTACAATAATAGAAAAAGGACCTTATATAAAATCAGGAGAAGCTTTCAAATATTATGATAAATACTCTGAAGACGTTGATCTGTTGACTACCACATGTATCGGTGGAGCATCAATCGTATCCATGTCCAATATGGTAAGGGCTCTTGATGAAGAGCTATTGGAATTTGATGTTGATTTGAGTGAAGCTTATGAATATGTTGAAGAGTTGGTTGGAGTCCATCAGCTCGATGATTCACATATAGGCAAGGGCAGTCAGGCATTTCTTGACGCTGGTCGCAAGTTGGGATTGAAAACAATGAAAATGCCTAAGGCAATCAGGGAAAAGGATTGCATCCAATGTGGAAAATGTGCATTCGGATGTCCTGCAGATGCAAAATGGTCCGGAAAGGACTTTGTCGATGATGCCGTTGAAGCGGGTGCTGAACTGATATGTGATGCCGAAGTTATCAAAGTCATCACCGAAGACGGTAAGGCTTGCGGAGTAACCTATATTAAAGATGATAATGAGAAATCCGTTTTTGCAGACACAGTAATTTTATCGGCTGGTGCTATCGGAACCACATTGATTTTAAGAAATTCCGGAATTGAAGATGCAGGCCGTGAAATATTCTTCGATCCGTTCGTTTCAGTTGGAGGATACCTTAAGGACATCAACTTCAACACTGAAGTTCAGATGGCAGGTTTGGTGGTTGGTGAAAACTTTGTCCTCTCTCCTCATTTTTCATCATTTATCCGTGCAAATATTCCTGACGATTCAGTAACTGATGAAGATATATTGAGTATCATGGTAAAAACTCCTGATGAGTGCAGAGGATATGTAGATGACGACGGGGATGTAGTTAAAATAAATACTATTCAGGATATAAGATACCTGGCTGAAGGTGTTGCAACAGCAGGTTTCATACTAAAAGAAGCTGGAGTGGACCCAAACACTATAGGTTCAACAGTATATAGAGGTGCCCATTCTGGAGGAACTGCTCCAATCGGAAAAATAGTAGATTCAAATCAGGAAACAGAAATCAAAGGATTGTTTGTTAGTGATGCAAGCGTATTGCCAATATCTCCTGGAAAACCGCCGATATTAACAATACTTGCACTTTCTAAAAGATTAGCAGATTATCTAATTGACAAATAGAAGATTATTCAAATTGTTTATCAATATCTTCTGTTTTTATTAATTTTTCACAATAATGGCATCTGACAACCGGAGGATACTTGTTAATCACATTGAAAACCGGTTTGATAGGTTCATTTTCATAATTTGTTATACATTTCGGATTGGTACATTCAATAATTGATGTAATTTTATCCGGAAGTATAATCTTATCTTTTTTAACAGGTTCGAAGTTTCTTATAATATTTACAGTAGCTTTTGGAGCAATCAAAGCTATTTGGTTAAGTTCTTCGTGATTCAATTCCCTATTTTCGATTTTTAAAATGTCCTTTCTGCCGATTTCACTGGATGAAACATTCATCGCTATTGTAATATTTTGTGTTTCATTGTCTGGAAGCCCCAGGATTTTGAGGATATGCAATGATTTGTTGGCAGTAATGTGATCGATTACAGTACCGTTTTCAATTGCTTCAATTTTCAATTCTTGTTTTTTGTCTTTTGTCAATTTAACCTACCTTTTATACATTTTCAAGTCTTTCATTTCAATAATCACTTCTGTATCATGGACTAATTGTTCCGGACTTTTGTTTTTAGTTGCAATGGTGAAACATTCAATAACTCTTGCTCCACGCATTGTTACCTTTTCTTTAAGCCTTTTCAAGTTTGCCTCTCCACGGTTGGCATCCATTGTTGCAAATAAAACCACATCTTTTCCCTTGAAGTTGCATCTGTCAATAAGTGTTATTATTGCAGGTGTTGGACTTCCGGACCATGTTGGGGATCCGATGTATATTGTATCATAATTTGTCAAATCCACCTTTGCAGGGAGGATGTCAGTTTTTTCTTCTCTGAATGCACTGATTGTGGAAAATAACCTATTTTTAAATCCTTCACGATTTTTTAAATCATGGATTCTAAGCAAACTTGCATTAAGATGTTTGGCTAGTGTTTTTGCAACCAAATCCGTTGTTCCTCTTTGAGAATAATAAACTATTAAAGTTGCCATTTTTAAATCTCCAAATTAATTAGGGATGAAGTCCTAAGTGGGTCAGTCCTGCCTGTTCCTTAATGCCCAATATGATGTTCATGTTTTGAATGGCCTGACCGGATGCACCTTTGACAAGGTTATCGATACAGGACAGCATTACAATTCTTCCGGTATCATCTATTTCGAATCCTCCGATATGAACAAAGTTGGATCCGCGCACTGAACTTAAGTGTGGTATTTCTCCTTCATCCATAAGCTTGATAAAGTATTCTCCTTTGTATTCTTTTTTGTATATTTCTCTTAATTCTTCTGGTGTGATATCTTTATTTTCATCATTTATGAAGCTGTGGCTTGTTGTTTGGATTCCTCTGATAACCGGAATGAGGTGTGGTGTAAATGACACTTTAACTTCATCAAATCCATGTAATTCCTGTTTGATTTCAGAAGAATGTCTGTGTGTTGTGATTTTATATGGGTTTAGGTTGTCTGCAATGTTTGGGTAGTGTGTAGTTGCAGATGCATTGACCCCCGCTCCACTGACTCCAGATTTTGAGTCTATGATTATTCTTTCGACAATTCCGTTTTTGACAAGAGGATATGATGACAGGATTGCGCCGGTTGGGAAACATCCGGGATTTGCAACAAGCTGTGATTTTTTGATTTCATCCCTATAAAGTTCTGGAAGTCCGAATGCTCCTTTGTTTTCGCTGTCGGTATGTTCCATTCCATACCATTTTTCATATACTGCTGTGTCTCTGTATCTGTAATCTCCACTTAAATCAACAACTTTGGTTCCGGTTTCAAGAAGTTCTGGGACAATTTTCATTGATGCTCCATGAGGGGTTGCGGTAAATACAACATCAGCATCCAAATCGCTTGGACTTTTGTTTGTAAATACAAGTCCTGAATCTCTTATGTGTGGATGAATCTTATGTGCTGGAGTTCCATCATATTGTCTTGATGTAATTTCTGTCACTTCAACCTCAGGATGATTTGACAACATTCTCAAAAGTTCTCCACCGGTATATCCACTTGCTCCTATTATGGCTGCTTTAAACATTTTATCATCTCCTAATCTTCACAATGGTCCATTATTTTACCTTCGAAATTGGTTTTTTGTATTTTTCTAATAATTTTACAACTGCTGTCGAGTTCGCAGTCACGGTATTTTTCAATACGGATTGCTTTGGCTTTTAAGCCTCTTTTGTCGATAGCATCTTGTAATTTGCTTATGTCATGATTTTGATCTGCTCCAACGGTGATAATATCCGGGTCAATTTCACGTACAATCTTGAAGACGTCTCCGTTTGCATCACCTAAAAAAGCGTCAGTTACAGGTTTTAACATTTTAATTAATTCTAGTCTTTGGTCTTCTCCAACAATAGGTACTCTTTTTCTTCTTTCTACAGTTGCATCACGTGCTACAACAACATAAAGCTCAGCATCTTCTCCGCCCAGTTTTTTTGACTCTTCAAGGTAAACTCCGTGACCTGGGTGGAGTATATCGAATGTTCCGGTCGCCATTATCTTCATTATATTTGCCTCTTCTGATATTTTAAAGCCTCAGTTAAATCAATTTTATCTTTATAAAGTGCAGAACCTATTACAACTCCTTCCACTCCACTTTCATTTAATTTTTTAATGTCTTCTATTGTTGTAATTCCTCCGGAATAGACAATAGGCAAGTCTACGGATTTCTTGAGTTCTTCTACTGGTTCTGTGTAAAATCCACCTAAAAGTCCTTCAACATCGACATTGGTAAAGAGAATGCTTCCAGCGCCGTGTTCCTTGAACTCTTGGGAAAGCTCAACAGGACTCTTATCAATTTTTTCCTGCCATCCCTTAATGACTACTCTGTTGTCTTTGCTGTCAAGCGAAATCATTATTCTTTCGCATCCGTATTCATCGGATAGTTGTGTAATGGTTTCGGGATTTTGAATTCCCATTGTGCCGATAATAAGTCTTTTAATGTCCAAATCCAACAATTGACGGGCATATTCAACACTTCTGATTCCGCCGCCCAATTGAATCGGAACTGAAACTTCATTCAATATCTTTTTGATAATATCAAAGCTTGCTACACCATTTATTGTTCCATCCAAATCAATAACGTGGATATTTTTGGCTCCTAAGTCTTCCCAATGTTTTGCAACAAGTTCGGGATTTTCAATTTCTACCATTTCGCTTCCAGGTTCGCCTTGGACAAGCTGCACACATTTTCCATTTTTTATGTCAACAGCCGGCATGATTAACATTTCATCTTTTTTAAATGACATTTGGATTTTCCTATTACATTTTATTATAATATAACTATATGTTTTGAAATGTTTTATAAGTATTGTTAATATAATTAGTTATATGAATGAAAATCTTTACGGATTATTTGATGATGTTTTAATATCTAACTTTTCAATCAAGGATGATGGTGAAAAAAGGATTATTGAGTTGGGTGATGATGGGGAATACGGAAAACTGGAAACATATTCTCTGTTTCCTGGAATAATTCTTTCATTCATTAACATGAACGTTGATAACATTGATAATGTTTTTGTTGAAACTAAAATCAATCCACGACTTTTGGAAATTAATCACTGTTCCAATGGCAGATATTCATATGCCGTAGATGATGATAAAATCATGTATTTTGGAAAAGGAGATTTGTGTGTCAGTATTTATGATTTGACAAAAACCACTTCTGATTTTCCATTGGGCTATTATGAAGGTTTGGAGATTTTCATCGATGTCGATGAGGCTAATGAGCATCTCAAGGACTATATTCCAGATTTTGATTTGGTCGAGTTTTACGAAAAACTGGAAGATTCCAAAGGTTACGTTCTAATCAGAGCCAATGAAAAGATTGACCATGTTATAGGTGAACTGTATAACGTTGATGAGCGAATTAAACGACCTTACTATAAACTGAAATGCATTGAGCTTTTGTTGTTTTTTTCAATTGTCAAGTTCACGGCCAGTGAAAACATACAGCTTTCAAAAAGGCAAACGGAAATAGTTGAAAATGTTAAGAATGATTTGATTGGGGATTTGGAAAGTAAAATCACCATTGACCAACTTGCTGACAGGTATGGTATCAGCAAAACAACATTAAAGAACTGTTTTAAGGAAGTCTATGGAAAACCTATTTTCAAATGGCGAAAAGAGTATAGGCTTGATTATTCTTTATCATTAATTGAAAGCGGAGATTATAATATCTCGCAGGTATCTGAAATGGTGGGTTATTCTTCACCTTCCAAATTTTCACAGGCTTTCAAGGATTATTTCGGCTATCTGCCATCAGAAGTTAAAAAATAACTTTTTGTCTTTTTGGTATATTTTTTGTCTTTTTAGTTCAAAAATATTTATATACTAATTTAAATTATATTTTATAATGAAAATTGGTTTGTCTAATTATTTTTTATAAAAATACTTTAAATTAGTCTTTTATTTGTTTTTTAAGATATTTTTAGTGTTTTGTCTTTTCAGATTAATTAAAAATTTTTAGGTATGCCTAAATTAAGTTCTAAGGAGATGTTTATGTCAAATACACAAAATAAAAATAAATTCATACGATTATTAAGTTATTCTGGTAATTATAAATATTTAACAATCTTAGGCATGTTTTTATCTGCTTTAAGTGCTATTTGTTTATTGATTCCATTTATTTATATATGGGATGTAGTTAATGCCCTTCTGTCAGTTGCTCCCGATTTCACAAAGGCACAAAATCTGGATGTCTATGCATTCAATGCATTTGCTTTTGCTATTCTGGGAATAGCACTGAACTTTTTTGGTTTGATGGGTACACATCTATCTGCATTTAAAAATGAAAAGAACATGAAGGATGCTGCTATAAGTCATTTGCTTAAGCTACCATTAGGATACTTTTCAAATCATACAAGTGGTGGACTTAGGAAAGTAATTGATTACAGTACTGCAAAAACCGAAACATTTTTGGCCCATCAGCTGTTTGATTTAATCGGAGCCATTGTAACTCCAATAGTATTTCTGATATTGCTCTTCAGCTTTGATTGGCTGCTTGGGCTGGTCTGTCTGATTCCGATAATACTGTGTTTCGTGTTCATGTATCCGATGTTTTCAAGCGAATCCCAAAATATCATGGTTCAATATCAAACATACCTTGAAAAGATGAATGCTGAAGCAGTCGAATACGTAAGGGGAATTCCTGTTACAAAGGCATTCCAGCAAAGTGTTTTTTCATTCAAAAACTTCATTGCTGCCATAAAGAATTATGCTAAGTTCTCAGCAAATTACTCCTTGTCAACCCAGCTTCCGATGACTGCATTTACAGTTTCCATCAATGGATTTTTTGCATTGCTGATTCCTGCGGGAATACTTCTGGGGGGATCTTTGGTTGATGCAAAATTTTTGGCAAATTTCATGTTTTATGTCATCTTCACTCCAGTTTGTGCTGTAATGATGAACAGAATCATGACAGTTTCACAGGACTGGATGCTTGCAAGTCATGCTTTGGAAGGCATTGAATCCATTTTGAATGAAAAGCCTTTGGCCGAGGCAACCAACCCTCAAAAGCCTAAAAATCATTCAATAGAATTTGAAGGTGTTTATTTTGACTATGAAAGCACAGATTCAGATGAACACATATTGAATGATGTGAACTTGAAAATCAATGAAAACGATTCCGTTGCATTGGTTGGACCCTCCGGAGGTGGTAAAACCACAATAGCATCATTGATTCCTAGATTTTGGGATGTTGATGTAGGCAGTGTCAAGGTGGGGGATGTTGACGTTAAAGATATTTCAACTGTAGATTTGATGGAAAACATTTCATTTGTATTCCAGAACACCACCTTGTTTAAGGATTCCATTTACAATAATGTGGCTATCGGTCGTAAGGGTGCTACAAGAGAAGATGTCAAAAAGGCCCTCAGTTTAGCCCAATGCGATGATATTATTGATGAATTGCCTGATGGAATTGATACTGTGATTGGAACTGAAGGAACATATCTTTCAGGAGGCCAGCAGCAAAGAATTGCACTTGCAAGAGCAATACTTAAGGATGCACCAATAATCATTTTGGATGAAGCGACAGCCCTTGCAGATCCTGAAAACGAATATATGATTCAAAAAGCAATTTCACAAATCACCCGCAACAAGACAGTCATCATGATTGCACACAGATTGTCTACAGTTAAAAATGTGGATATGATTTACGTGGTTGATAAAGGAAAGATTGTTGAGCAGGGAAATCATGACGATTTGGTTGAAAGCAAAGGCCTTTATTCCAGAATGTGGGATGAGTTTAACCAGTCAATTCAATGGAAAGTCAAAAGTGAGGTGGCATAAATGTTGGCTGAATATTTCGCCAGGAGATTCGGTCTTACAAAGGAAGGTTCGAATAATCTGGTAAAGGGAATCGTTTACACAGCCCTTTTAAACATAGCTTTCATGCTTCCTGTCGGTCTGTACTCATTACTTCTTTATATATGGATTGAGCCTCTTATGGGAGGGGATGTTGTTGAACCAAACCTTGGAATGTTTATTGTATTGATATTGATTGTACTGGGCATTATCTTTGCATTTGCATGGAAACAATATCATTTCGTATTCAATACAACATATAAAGAAAGCGAAAATAGAAGAATCAATCTTGGTGAAAACTTAAGAAAGCTTCCATTATCCTTCTTTGAAAATAGGGACCTTGCGGACTTGACTTCCACAATCATGAATGACTGCACTGATTTGGAACATGTTTTCTCTCATGCAATTCCACAATTGTTAGGATCAATAGTCTCATTATGTCTTGTATCTATTGGAATGTTCATATTTGATTGGAGACTGGCCATTGCACTTTTGTGGGTTGTTCCAGTAGCCTTCATCATTTTATATGTTTCAAAAGGTATTGTCTACAAGTCTGGAGATATTGTATTGTACGATTTGCTTGACTGTGGGGACTCCATGCAGGAGTGTATAGAATCAATAAGGGATTTGAAATCATATAATTATGAAAAGGAATATTTCTCAAAAATATCTGGATTAACTTCAAAAATTGAAAAATCAAGAATTAAGGCTGAGCTGATGGCTGCTGGAGGGGTTATCACTGGAAGAGTTGTGTTGAATTTGGGAATAGTTTCAGTAATCCTTTTGGGTTCATATCTGATTGTAAATTCACAGGTAAGTATTTTTACACTTTTGATATTCTTAATAGCATCTGCTACAGTTTATTCACCACTGGAAAACGGATTGACATTTTTGGCTGAAATTTTAATGATGGATAATAAAATAGAAAGGGCCAAAGAAATTGAAAGTCTTGTTGTTGAAGGTGGCATGACTGAATATGAATTGGATGGTTATGATATTGAATTTAAAAAGGTTAATTTCAATTATGATGATTTGAAAGACGTTTTGACTGATATTTCATTTATTGCTCGTCAAGGTGAGGTTACAGCACTTGTTGGACCGTCTGGTGGAGGTAAATCTACCGTATCAAAACTGGCTGCAAGATTTTGGGATCCTGTTGGTGGTGAAGTATCTCTTGGAGGACAGGATTTGTCTCAATTGGATTGTGAAAAACTCCTGGAAAACTTTTCAATTGTCTTTCAGGATGTAATTCTATTTAACAATACTATTCTGGAAAACATTCGTGTTGGAAAAAAGGATGCTACAGATGAAGAGGTCATTAATGCAGCCAAACTTGCGGAATGCGATGAGTTTGTCCAGAAACTTCCTGACGGCTATAATACTGTCATCGGAGAAAACGGTGAACTGCTCTCTGGAGGTCAAAGACAAAGAATTTCAATTGCAAGGGCGCTTCTTAAGGATGCAAATGTTATTCTTTTGGATGAGGCCACATCATTTTTGGATGTTGAAAATGAATCCAAAATCCAAAAGGCATTATCTGAACTTATAAAAAACAAAACAGTAATCATTATTGCACATAGGATGCGTACAATTGCAAATGCAGATAAGATTGTTGTATTGGAAGAAGGAAAAATTGTTGAACAGGGTGCACCTGATGAGTTGTTGGAAAAAGGGGGTCTGTTCAAGAAAATGGTTGATTTGCAAAATTTAAGCGGAGAATGGCAAATTTAAGGTATTTGCTTTTTGGGTATATTCATTTTGGTGATTAATGTTCCAAGATATTTAGGTATACCTAAATTTAAATACCTTAAATAATATATATTAAATTAGATAATTTAAATATAAGAAGGCAATACTAATGAGTACAATTATTGAATTTAAAAATGTGAACAAGGAGTACAAATCTGGAGATCACATTTTAAAAGCGATGGATAATGTAAACTTCACAATTGATGAAGGAGAATTTGTAGTGATTCTTGGACCGTCAGGTGCCGGTAAATCAACACTTCTAAACCTGTTGGGTGGTCTGGATTCAGTTACATCCGGTCAAATTATCGTCAACGGCAACCATATAGAATCATTTGACGATAATCAGCTTACGAGCTATAGGGCTAAGAATGTTGGTTTTATTTTCCAGTTTTACAATCTGATTCCTAATCTCACAGCCCTTGAAAATGTTGAGCTTATGAAGGATATCGTAGATGTGAAAATTGATGGTCAGGCCGTTCTTGATGCTGTCGGATTGAATAATCATGCAAATCAATTTCCAGCACAATTGTCTGGTGGAGAGCAACAAAGGGTTTCCATTGCAAGAGCAGTTGCCAAACAGCCTACCATGCTTTTATGTGACGAACCGACTGGTGCTCTTGACTCAAAAACGGGTGTTTTAATCTTAAGTTTACTTCAGGATATGAGCAATAACAGGGATACTACTGTTGTTATTGTAACTCACAATGCAATCTTGGCTGAAGCTGCAGACAAGGTTGTTAGGATTAAAAACGGTCAAATCGAAAGTATTGTCGTTAATGAATATCCAAAGAAGGTCTCTGATTTGGAATGGTAAGTTATGCTTGCAAAAAAGATGTTAAGAGACATCGCCAAGCACAAAGCTCAATTCATATCTATTTTTTTAATGGCATTTTTAGGAGTGTTTGTATTTGCCGGTGTCGGTGGAGAATCAGTAGGCCTTGAAGTTAATGTCAATGACTTCTATGAAGACACTAACCTTGCTGACGGTTGGATTTATTCAATGGATATAAATGACTTGTTCCTGTATCAGGTTGATATCCTGGGTGCCACTACACAAATGGAAAGGCAGTATGTCGTAGATTCTGTGGCGGACTTTGACAACGACCCAGATATTACTCTGCACTTTGTAGAAAACAACACCATATCAAAATTCTATCTGATTGATGGTAAAGAGTTGGATATAAATGATTCTGATGGTGTATGGCTCGATAAAAGCTTTGCAGATGCAAAGGGCCTTAAAGTTGGAGACAATATAACATTTGAGTTTGAAAACAATACAATTGAAAAGGAAATTAAGGGAATAGGATATTCTCCTGAATACGTTTATCATGCATCCTCTTCTTCGGTAATACCTGACTTCAACAAAATAGGTTTTGCTTATCTTTCACATAAGGCATTTCCAGGAGACAATATTTCATATAATGTCCTGAATGTCAAGTTTGACGGGGATCCTGAAACATATTCTGATTTGCTGTCATATCATATGGATGGATATTACAGCTCATTTGTTGAAAGGTCCGAGCACACCAGTGTAAGCCAATTTTCAGAAGAAATGGACCAGCACAAAATGATGGGTGATATTTTCCCTGTTGTATTTATTCTAATAGCTATGTTGATTCTTTTAACAACAATGACAAGGATAATTACACATCAAAGAACTCAAATAGGTATTCTAAAAGCCAACGGATTTAATAATTACTCAATAATATTGCATTATGTATCCTATGGGTTCTGGCTGGTTTTAATAGGTTCGATTCTAGGCCTGATTTTGGGACCGATGATATTGCCTCAGCTGTTTTACCCTTCAATGAGCGCTACATATAAGTTGCCTAGTTGGAATCCTGCATGGAGCATGAATTTCGTATATGTTGCTGCGGCGATGGTTCTGATGTCTCTTGCAGTTTCATTCTATTCTGTAAAAAGCATCTCATCTGAAAAACCTGCAGATACAATAAGACCGAAAGTTCCTAAAGTATCTACTTCAGGATTTGTCGAAAGATTTGGGCTGTGGAAAAGACTGTCATTCAATGTTCGCTGGAACTATCGTGATGCAAAAAGAAATAAGTTCAGGGCATTGATGACAATTGTAGGCGTTATTGGATGCAGTGCACTTCTTGTATGTGCATTCGGAATGTATGATGGAATGAATGACTTGAAGGAATGGGAATACAATCAGATTAATCATTATGATTCAAAATTGGTGATTGAGGAAAACGCAACAGATTCCCAAATCGATGACGTTGCAGATGAGGTCAACGGAGACAAGTTGATGGAATCAGCAATTGAAATCGAGTCGGACTCGGCTAAAAAATCAGGTTCGCTTCTCGTATTGAATGATACTGATTTGGTAACTCCAACAGACTACGATTGGAATAAGGTGGACATCAAAGACGATGAAATATCCATTTCACAGAAAATGGCTGATATGCTTGGCGTTGGAGTAGGCGATAAGGTCAAATGGCATATAATGGGTTCGGATAAGTGGGTCAATACAACAATCGACAAAATTCATGCAGATCCGATTTCACAGGGATTCATAATGTCTGCAGATAAATTGGAAGACATTGATTTGAATTACACTCCAACAAGCATTGTAACAGAAAAACATGTCAATGAAAGCTATGATGGCGTCAAGGCAGCAAATTCCATGAGCGACATGACTGGAAGTTGGGACGAACTTACAGAGTCAATGTGGCTTTTGATATACATTTTGATATTTTTTGCTTCTCTTTTGGCGGTTATAGTGTTGTACAATCTGGGATTATTGTCATTTACAGAAATCGAACGTGAAATAGCTACTTTAAAAGTATTGGGTTTTAAAACACGTGCTTTAAGAAAGCTGCTTTTGACACAAAACCTGTGGTTTACTGCCATTGGATTCATATTGGGCTTGCCTGTTGGTTATGCTATTTTGGCAATAATGTGGGAATCATCAGGGGATTCATTCTATATATTGCCTTCAATATCCCTTACAAACTTTCTCCTGACAGCAGTCATAACATTTGCATTGTCCATTATTGTCAATCTGATGTTTTCACGTAAGATTAAAAAATTGGACATGGTGGAATCACTTAAAAGCGGCGAATAGGTTAAATGTCTGTTCACGCTTTTGGTGAAAATCACTTTGGTGAGTTAATCAACTCATCTTCCACTTTTTCATATATATCTTTATTTCACATTTTTTCGTGTTGTTGATTTGTTGATGTTAATGTGTTTTTTTGTTTATAATTGTGTTGTTTCAGTTACAATGTATTATTTTAATTGATGCATTTGTTAATTAAATGAAAGATTTTTTTGACTGAGAATATATAAAATTATAAATCTAATTTTCAACAAACATTGTTTTATGTCACTTTTTCGAAAAATGCTAAGGGATTTTAAAATCAATAAGACACAATTTATTGCAATATTTCTCATGGCATTTATAGGTATCTTCGCTTACTGTGGAATATATGCAGAGTATTATGGGCTGGAACAGACTTCCGCAGATTATTATGCTCAAACCAATCTGGCTGATGGCTGGGTTTATAATGATACTGTTGATGATTCTTCAGTTGATAAGGTAAGTGAATTTACAACTCAAACTGACAGGCAGTCAGTCGTTCAATCACAGGCAGACATGGTAGACAAGCCGGATATAACGCTGCATTTTGTAGAAAACGGAACGATTTCCAAATTTTATTCTGTTGAAGGTGATGGCTTTAATGCTTCTGATGATTCTGGTGTGTGGCTGGATAAGCGTTTTGCGGATGCAAGAGATTTGCATGTTGGCGATAAAATCTCTTTTGAATTCAACAATCAGACTGTTGAAAAAGAAATTAGAGGAATCGGATATTCTCCAGAATATGTCTATGAAACTTCTCCAGCATCTCTGACTCCTGACTTTTCACAAATGGGTTTTGCATATTTGTCTGCCAAAGCATATCCGGAAGATTTGGAATACGACAGATTACTTGTCAAATATGATTCATCAGATGATGATTTCAAAGAAAAATTGGATGATTCTTCCAATTATCTGTCATTTACCAAAAAAGACGATCAGCTTAGTGTATCCAAATTTTCAGACGAGATGGTTCAACACAAAATGATTGGTGACGTTTTTCCAGTAGTGTTCATTTTGGTAACCTTTTTGACACTTCTGACAACAATGAATAGGATAGTAACTCATCAAAGAACTCAAATCGGAGTTTTAAAGGCAGTTGGCTTTAAGGATGGGACTATAATCATGCATTATTTGTCATATTCCTTTTGGCCGGTTTTGGCAGGTTCCATCTTGGGACTCATAACCGGGCCTATGATAATTCCTCAGATGTTTTATCCATCAATGCAGACCAATTACAGCATGCCTAGTTGGAATCCTGGATTTGACATGAGTTTTGTATATATTGCAGCGCTGATGGTTATATTGTCTCTTTTTGTAACCTATCTTTCATGCAGAAGAATTTCAAAAGAAAATCCTGCAAATACCATGAGGTCAAAAGCCCCTAATATGTCTTCAAAAAGTTTAATTGAGCGGTCAAAGCTTTGGAATAGATTAAGTTTCAATTTCAGATGGAATTGGCGGGATGCAAGGGTCAACAAATTCAGGGCATTTATGGCAATAGTTGGGGTGATGGGTTGTGTTGCCCTATTGATTGCGGCATTTGGAATGAATGACAGTATGAAGGAGTTGAAGTCTTGGGAATATGATGATATCAGTCATTATGAGTCAAAACTGCAAATTTCCAACAATGCAAATCCTATGGAATTGTATTATGCTTTAAATGAAAGCAATGGTAGTTTTATAATGCAGCAGTCTATCGAAATCAAGACGAATGATTCGGAAGACACGGTAGCATTGCTGGTTTCAAACAACACGGATTTAATATCATATACTGACAGCGGCAGAAATTCGATAGATATTGATGAAGGTGATGTTTCATTATCCAAAAAACTTTCAGAAAAGTTCAACCTGGGTATTGGGGATAATATCAGGTGGCATATTGTGGGAAGCGATGACTGGGTCAGTTCAAAAATAGGTCAAATTCATGCAGAGCCAATTTCACAGGGTCTGATAATGTCTCCGGATACTTTGGAAGACCAAGGTCTGAACTTCACGCCGACCAACATCCTGACAGATGAAAAGTATGGTGAAAATATAGATTCAATCAAATCGGTTACAACTCTTGATGAGCTGAAAGAAAGTTGGGATCAGATGACCAATGCTGTTATGATGATGGTTTATGTTATAACAATTGTAGCTGTGGCACTGGCCTTTTTGGTTTTATATAACTTGGGAATAGTATCATTTACTGAAATGGAGCGGGAAATTGCAACATTAAAGGTTTTGGGATTCAAGACAAACTTCTTAAGAAAAATATTGCTGACCCAGAACATTATCTTTACATCAATAGGATTTATTCTTGGAATTCCTCTTGGATTCTACTTCATGACTTTGATGATGAATGCTGCAGGCGATTCATTGTATTATATTCCGACATTGACATGGGGAAATATTTTATTATCTGCTTTAATAACATTTTCATTGTCCATAGGTGTTAATACATTGTTTTCAGATAAGATTAATGATTTGGACATGGTTGAAGCACTTAAGGATGTGGATTAAAACATTAATAAATGATATCGATTAAATAATTAAACATGAATTCGATTGAAGAGTCAGTTCAACTATTTGAACAGGGATATGTGTGTTCTCAGGCGGTTTTTGCTGCATTTTGTCAGGATTTTGGCCTTGAAAAGGATATGGCTTTAAAGATTGGGGCTTGTTTTGGAAGCGGTATGCGCAAAGGTGAAGTTTGTGGAGCATGCACTGGAGCGCTCATGGCTTTGGGATTGAAATATGGTGATGACAAGTCCAAAAGCAATGAGGTATGTGAAAGATTTTTGGATGAATTTGAAAATGAAAACGGGTCATATATCTGCCGTGATTTGCTTGGATGTGACATTCGCACTGAAGAAGGTGTGGAATATGTAGTAAAGCATAATCTTTTCAAAGAATTCTGTCCAAAAATGGTTAAATCAGCTTCGATAATTCTTGATGAAATACTTAAGGACGATTAATGTGAAAATGTCCTTTGTTTTTTTAAGATTAACATATCACAATATCATGATATGACAACATTTAAATACATGGTGGTCTATATTATCATTATATAATATATGTGATGGAAATGAAAAAAAATAATCTTGAAAATAAAAATGAAGATATGTGTGAGGTATTCAACTCTCACGATGATGTTGTTGAACGTGTTAGAGAAAGAATACCTGACAAAAATGAATTTGATGAGCTTTCTGAATTCTTTAAGATATTTGGAAATCCTACAAGATTAAAAATTATTTCCCTGCTGAGTATAGAGGATTTGTGTGTATGTGATATTTGTGAAGCGCTTGATTTAAATCAGACAACTGTTTCAAATCAATTAAGAATATTGCGTGCAAACAATATCGTTAAATATCAAAAGGAAGGTAAAATGGCAAGATATTCTCTCACTGACCTTCATATTGAAATGATATACAAAGTGGGATTGGAACATATATTAGAATAATTTTTAATTGGTGATAATATGGCGGAAAATAGATGTTATGACCCGGATTGTGCTGATGAAAATTGTCGCAATCCCGAACATTACAATCACATCTGCTTTGACCCAGAATGTAATGAAGTTAAATGCGAAAATTCTGATCATTATGATCAACAGTTGCTAAAAGAATATCAAGAAAATACTGATTTGAGCGTACATGATCACAGTGAAAAAATTGATTATGATGAAGATGTGGATATAAGTCTTTGTGGTTGTCCTGATTGTGCAGATGATGATCATCATGACCATGACCATCATGAGCATGAGCATGGCCACGAGCATGACCATCATGACCATGACCATCATGAGCATGAGCATGGCCACGAGCATAATCATCATGACCATGACCATCATGAGCATGAGCATGGCCACGAGCATAATCATCATGACCATGACCATCATGAGCATGAGCATGGCCATGGTGATGAGGATGTTGATATAAGTCTTTGTGGTTGTCCTGATTGTGCGGATGATGACGACGATGACGATGATGAAGGAGAATTACTGGCTGAAGGAAAACCTTTGATAGCCAATAGGCCAATTCAAATAATAGTTGCCAGTGGATTATTATTTGTTTTAGGCCATGTTTTCGAATTGTTGTCATTTGACACTACAATAATAACTGCCACTTATATGCTTGGCGCAATAATTGCAGGTTATGAAATAGCTATTTTAGCTTATAAATCATTAGTCAAAAAACACACCATAGGTCCTGCAATGTTAATGTGTATTGCTTGTGTTGCATCATTTATTATAGGCCATCCCGAAGAGGGTGCTGCAGTAACATTCCTGTATTATATCGCAGAATTTTTAGAAGACTATTCCGAATTCAGAGCTAAACGCTCAATCAAATCATTGGTAGAAATAGCTCCTGATACTGCCAGATTAAAAGTAGGAGATAAAGAAGAGATTAAAAATGTTGATGAAATAGACATAGGTGACATTGTTATCGTAAAACCTGGTGATAAGGTTCCTTTGGATGGGGAAATTGTATTTGGTTCTTCATCAATCAACCAGGCTTCAATTACTGGTGAAAGTGTGCCTGTTTTAAAAAATGTTGGTGATGAAGTCTTTTCAGGTACTGTTAATGAAGACGGGTATCTGGAAGTCAAAGTAACTACTGCCGCAAAGGATTCTATGATTTCAAAAATAGTTACTTTGGTAAAAAGATCCCAGCTCAACAGGTCTGAAACCGAAACATTGGTTGAAAAGGTGGCTAAATATTACACTCCAGTCATGATGGTTGCAGCTATCTGTGTTGCATTGATTCCACCATTGGTATTAGGTCAAAACTTAACTGATTGGGTTTATAAGGCTCTTTCACTACTGGTAATTTCATGTCCTTGTGCATTTTTAATTTCAACACCTGTAGGAATGGTATCAGCTATTACTTCAGCTACAAGAAATGGAGTAATCATTAAGGGAAGTACCTATGTTGAAGAAATGCGTAATGTTAAAGCAGTAATATTTGATAAAACAGGTACATTGACTGAAGGAAAACTTAAGTTAAGCGATATTAGAGTATTGGATGAGAACTATTCCGAAGAAGATGTCGTTAGAATTGCCGCTTCTTTGGAATCAGAGTCTTCCCACCCAATAGCTCAGGCTGTTGTAAATTATGCAAGTGATGAAAACATTGCTTTGGACCATGTCGAAGAGTTTAAGAATGTTCCAGGTAAGGGAATTCTTGCAAATATTAATGGAGAACAGTATTATGCTGCAAATGAACCATTGATTGAAGGAAGTTCATTTGATATCTCAATGGATGAGGTTAAAAGTTATGCCGAAGGAAAAACTGTAATATTTGTTGGTAATGCTCAAAATCTTATGGCTATCATAACAGTGTCTGATAAAATCAGAGACAATGCTTCAGAGGTAATAACTGATTTGAAAGGTCAAGGAGTACAAACCATCATGCTTACAGGTGACAATAAGCTTGCCGCAAAAAGCGTTGCATCAGAAATTGGAATTGACTATGTATATGCTAATTTGCTTCCGCAGGACAAGTTAAACCTTTTGGATACAATCAGAAATAAATTTGGAGATGTGGCCATGGTTGGGGATGGTATCAACGATGCACCTGCTTTGGCACGTGCAAATATTGGTATTGCTATGGGTGCAGCAGGATCCGATGTGGCTATCGAAACAGCAGATGTTGCTTTAATGCAGGATGATATCTCAAAACTTCCATATCTATTTTCATTAAGCCGTAAAACAATGGGTATTATCAAGCAGAACATCACACTAGCAATTACAATTAAATTATTGTGTGCAGTTCTTGCGATTGTGGGAATTATAACATTGATGATGTCTGTTGGTGTTGGAGATTTAGGTTTAACATTGCTTGTTATTCTAAACTCATTTAGAATTGGAATGGTGAAAGACCCACTATTCTAATTTTCTTTTTTTAAAGATGTAAAAAATATGATTTTTAGATTGAATTATCTAAAAATCTTTTTTTTAAGTTTTCAATAAAATCAGTTGAATTTAATGGAGTTTGCCATGGAATCCATCAGACTATGGTTGTCGCACTGAACTAAAATGTATTGTGTAGCATTACCTGCAATCGCCATATCATGATATTCAATATCTCCATAAGTGTTTTCATCTCCAAAGTGTATAACTGTGGCATTATTTATATCGTTAATGCTTACGGATGAACTATTTTTGGCCATATCCTTATAATACTTAATCAATTCGTCTTTTGCGTTATTTTTTGTTTGGAAATATGCAACATTAATTTTTTTATCATCGTCCTTGTAAGATTTTGATAATGTTATATTGTCAGTGGCATTGCCGTCTGTTTTTTCAAAGTTTATATCTTTTGGAACATCCATTTTGAAATAGGAATCAAAATCATATTCTTTTAAATTATTATTGTCAATAGCAAATCCAGCATTTGCAGTTAATAGCATGGCTATTGCTATTATTCCAATGAACAGTATGTTTTTTCTATCGAATTTCATAAATTTATTTTATTGAAAAAAATATTTAAATTTTTTTCAAGTGGTTTTGATTATTTTCAATAAAAAATAATTGTAAATTAAGAATGGTACGGTCTGATTTAGATTATTATCTTTTAAAACAATTAATAAAATAGTTATAAATATTAATATAAAATTTCAATTCATTTAATATAAAATTAGAACAATTGTGAATTTGTGTATTGATCTCGTTTTGAGGTCAAAAATAATAAACTATATATATTTAGGAATGCCTAAATATTAATTAGGTGATATAATGGTTAAAAGAGAAATTTTTGATTTTGCAAATCAGCATAAAAGCGCACTTATTTTCGCAGCAGGTTTTGCTACTGCAGTCGTTGGTAAAAAGATATTGGAGTCAAAAGTTGTAAAAGACACTGCTACTGATTGTGTTGCAGGGGTAATGGCATTAAAACAGGATGCCGAAGATAGGGTTTCAGAAATAAAAGAGGATGCTGAAGCACAACTTGAAGAAGAAGATGATGAAAAAAAATTAATTGAAGTAGAAGATGAGGAAGAGGAAAAACCTAAAAAATCTTCTAAAAAATCCAAAAAATCTAAAAAATAATTCTTAAATGTGGTGGCCATGTTAGGTGGGGGGATTGTGTCTCTTTTAAAAACATGGCATTCATTGATTTTTGTGTGGCTTTTTTATACAAAAATCTCAAATAACTAATTTTATATCTGAATAAATTTTAATATTAACTTATGTTAAGTAATGATTCATCAGATAATGTTGACATAATGCTTCAAAATCCAAAAAAAGCATTAATTAAAATGTCAATGCCCCTTATTGTTTCATTGCTTATTTCTAGTTTCTATAATCTGATTGATGCTGCATGGGTTTCGGGTCTGGGTGCTGATGCCCTTGCAGGTGTGGGATTTTTCACACCTGTATTTATGGTTCTGGTCGGTTTTGGAAATGGTCTTGGTGCGGGTGCCGCTTTTGCAATTTCAAAATATTTGGGCGAAGAAAATAAGATTAAAGCGGATAATGCATCAATGCATTCAATATTTCTGGATATCATAGTTTCCATAATCTTAACAATAATACTGTTGCTTTTATTGAATCCAATATTAAATTCAATGGGTGCAGGTTCAACAATTGGCTATGCAGCAGATTATGGAAACATTATTTTAATCGGCTCAATTTTTATCATCCTTTCAAATGCATTGTATGGTATTTTCAGGGGTGAAGGAGATACAACACGTCCAATGTATGCAATGGTTGCATCAGCCATTTTGAATATGATTTTGGACCCTATATTTATTTACACATTGAATATGGGCGTTAAAGGTGCGGCTATCGCTACAATTATCTCATCAATAGTTGTAATCTTGATTTTATTGTATTGGTTTTATGTTAAAAAGGACACATTCTTAAAGCCGTACTTGGTTAATTTTAAGTTTAAGGCGGATATTTCAAAAGATATTGTCAAGGTTGGAATTCCTGCAAGTATTCAGCTTTTAAACAACGCATTTTTTGCAGCCGTATTTTCCGCACTTTTGGCATATGTGGGATCAACCGATTCAGTAGCGGTTTATTCAACAGGATGGAGAATTGTCACAATTGGAACAACCCCTCTTTTAGCTATTGGAACGGCTTTGATTTCTGTCATTGCTGCCAATTATGGGGCTCAAAATTATAAGAATATTCAGATTGCTCATAGGTATGCAATGAAGGTTTCAATTGTAATTGCATTAATTGTAGCTGTTTTAACCAATGTATTTGCAGGAGATATTGCTCATGTCTTTGCATCAAGCGGTAGCAGTGTCAGAATAGCTTCAGAACTTACAAGCTTTCTATCATGGATAGTGATATATTATCCGACAATGGCTGTAGGTGTCGCTTCAACTTATGTTTTCCAGGGAATTGGAAAAGGATTGACTGCAATGTTTCAAACAATCATGAGGGAAACAGGTTTTACAATACTTTTTGCAGTTTTATTTGGTGTCATTTTAGGTTATGGTGTATGGGGGGCTTGGATGGGTATCGTTTTGGGTGAAATAGTCTCAAACAATATTACGATGGTCTGGGCTGACTGGCAGATAAAAAGATTAATGGATATTAATGGTTAGACACCATTAATATCTTTCAAATAGATTACTTCATCACAGATTCTATCGACCAAAGGCATATCATGACTTACAAGTAGCATTCCCATATTTCTGTTTTTAACAATTTCAATAACTGATGTCAGGATTTGCACTTGTGTTATTGCATCAAGCATGGTGGTCATTTCATCTGCGATTATGAATTTTGTTTTTGGATTCAGGGCTCTTAAAACGGAAAATCTCTGTAGCTCTCCTCCGGATAGTTCCTGCGGAAACCTTGTAAGCCATGATTTCTGAATACCGAATTCAGATAATAGATAGTCATCAGGCATCCATGATTCATCCAATACTTCCTTCATTTTCCATTTTGGATTCATTACTTTTTCAGGGTGCTGATATATTAATTGAACTGGACAGAATTCCTTTTTGGGCAGTTTTTGACCATCCAATGTAACGTTGCCTTCGAATTTATTAACATATCCTGATAGAATTTTGCACAATGTTGACTTTCCGCTTCCGCTGTCTCCAACCAAACCTGTGATTTTGGTGTTGTCGAGACTGATGTCAATATCCTTTAGGATGTATTCTTTTGATGAAGGGTATTTAAATGAGATGTTTGTTGCTTTTAGTTCCATTTTTATGCACCTTCTTGGTATTTGAAGCATCGGATTTTTTTGTTTCCGAGGTCGATGAGTTGTGGTCTTTCATGTTTGCATCTTTCGAATTTCATTTCGCATCTGTCGTAGTATGG